>NZ_JBDQQS010000016.1:0-131096 GCF_039888615.1 Hoeflea sp. CAU 1731
AAGATCCGAACTTGTGAGAAACTCACTGTGATCATCCATGGAGCTACTCCGTGAGAAAATACATCTCGAACGGACTCGCAGATCACAAACCTACCGGAAAGGTGGGGTCAAAACACCGCTTACGAACCAATTATATCGAGGTTTCTATTGCTATGAAATTTGCAGGGGTTGTCCTCATCAATCAGGATGCCGCATGCCTCTTGATATGTCCAAGCCCCTTTGGTTCCGTCGCCTTCTACGTGGACGTAGGAATAATCTGCTTCCTTGTACTTTGTGGCGTCTAGGTTGATGAACGCACCAGTTGCCGCCAAAATCGCTGTAGGGCCAGTATTGGCGTACACACTGTGATTGTTCAGGCGACTTCGCAATAGTTCAAAGAAAATCTCCGCAGCATGAAGAAAAAATGGATGCTTGGATGCCCCGCCAATGGGGGTACTCAGAATAGTTAACTTGCCTTTGTCGCTTTTTATCCAAAAAGGATAAAGAACTTTCCCCTTTTACTCGAAAAAACCAATTGAACATCGCGGCTTGTGTATCACAATCAAGATACCATCCGCCGAATTGATACAATAAAGCCGGCGCTTGTGGTTCGATTGAGCCGGCATGATGGTCCTCGTGAAATTTGTATAAAGCAGAGCTACCGCTACTATCCGCTGCAGGTCTCAGGCAAGAGGAGTTCCACCATGCGCAAGACGATCATCCCGGATGCACTCCGGGAAGTCCACGACACGTGGCATTTTGCGCCGGCGGTCGTCGCCAGGGGCATGATTTACTGTTCGGGGATCATCGGCACCAGCCCGGACGGCAAGGCGCCTGGCAAAGCGGCTCTCGAGGGCGCGCGCACTACGCTGGATGATGGGGGCGCAAAACCGGTTGCCGCGCTTCAGGCTGTGCGCGATCCGAAAGCGCAGTTCGAGACCGCCTTTGAAGCGCTGGCTTCGATCCTCGGCGAGGCAGGCGCGGGACTGGCGGATATCATTGAACTGACCAGCTACCATGTCGACTTGGACCGGCATATGGAGACATTCGTGGAGGTCAGAGACGCCTATCTGAGTCCGCCTTGGCCGGCCTGGACCGCCATCGGGGTGAAAGATCTGATTGTGCCGGGCGGACTTGTTGAGCTGCGGGCGGTCGCGCTGGCCCCGGATGGCTGAATTCAGGCGCCTCGCGGTCTCAGAAGCGCCGCGGAGCGCCTTCGCACGGTGCGTTCAGCCGGTTTTCTTCAGACCCATGATCTGCAGTTCAGTGAACAAACCGACTGCGGCGGCTTGAGCGACGACGAAGGCTTGACCGAGGGTGGTCGGGTTGGTCCAGCCGGAAAAGAGAAACAGAATGCTCGCCGCAACCCAGGCGATATTGCAGCCGATGATCAGTCGCGCCGCCTGCCTGTCAGGAACCGGAGGTCGGGCCGTCCAACCGACCAGGATGGCGTATGGTAGAAGCAGCAGGCCGATGAACCTCAGGAAAAACGGGTCGAAACCGAGCAGGTTGGAAAGCGGCGCTGCGCCGAAAGCAAGCATCAGCGCCAAGGCGCCGGACGCCGCCGCGTCCAGATAGAGCGCTCTGTGCAGCAGGGCGCTTCGTTTGATGGCAGTCATGTCGGACCTCTTTGGTTCTATCGATGATGGACGCATCCTCTTCCAGGAGCGATCAACTATTCAATTACCTTGCAGGTAATGGTCACGAGAAAGAGCCGGTGCTATCGATAACGTATGGCCAGATCCGAAACACCCGGCGGGTTCATCCGCGAATGGCGCGCGCGGAGGCGCATGAGCCAGTTCGATCTGGCGCTTGCCGCCGGTGTCTCGCAGCGTCACCTGAGTTTTGTCGAAAGCGGCCGGTCGCGACCGAGCCGCGACCTCGTTCTCAATCTCGGCCGTGAGCTGGCGATTCCGCGACGCGAACAGAACCTGATCCTGAACGCCGCAGGGTTCGCGCCCGTTTTCAGCGCCCGGACAATGGACGATCCGGCCATGGAGACCGTACGAAACGCTGTCGAGCAAGTGCTTGCCGCGCACGAACCCTTTCCGGCGCTCGCAGTCGATCGAAAATGGTCGCTCGTGATGGCGAACAGGTCTGCGCTGGCGCTGGTCACGGCGTCCGTATCGCCGCTTCTCCTGAAACCGCCGGTCAATGTGCTTCGCCTCAGTCTGCATCCGGAAGGGCTGGCGCCGGCAGTGCTGAACGCCGGCGAATGGAAAGCGCATGTTCTTTGGCGTCTCAAGGACCAGATCGCGGCGAGCCACGATCCGGACCTTGTCAAGCTTTACGACGAATTGTCGGCCTATCCGCTTCCGGCGTCGGACACCCGCCCGGACGCGCCAAACAATGTCTTTGTGCCGCTGCGCCTGTCGACGCCGGCGGGAGTCCTGTCCTTCATCAGCACCACAACGGTCTTCGGCACGCCGGTGGACATCACCGTGTCTGAACTGGCGATCGAGGCGTTCTTTCCGGCGGACGGGTCGGATCCGGCGGCGGTGGAATGGCTGAAGGGCCTGGCTTCAAGCTGAAGTCAGTTAAAGTTGGATAGAAACTCAACCTCACCATCTTTGTTCGTAGTAGATGATGGTGCGATACCGCATCCGGAGATATTCACACATCGGATAGCTCAATGCTTGTTGATATCGCATTTGTTTGCATGTTTCTCATCGTTCTGTTGTTCGCCATCATGTTCGCTATTGTCAGACGAAACTTTGACAAGGGCAGCCCTCTTTCGGCCGACGACGTCTGGAAGATGATCAAGGTTACTCTGGAAAAGCGAAATGAGACTCCGTGCTTCAGTATCCGCTCAATGGATTCCAGGGAATTTTTCGAACTGAGCAAGCTCGAAAACGATTACTTTATCATGGTGTCTGGTGAGGAAAACGGAGAGGCTGGGGAGATATTCCAGCCGATTCTGGATCAATACGGTATCAAGGATAAAGGCCAGTATTATCAGAGAGATCCAGATACTTTGCTCGAAATGCCGAAGATCTTTTTCAATCGTCTTTCCGAAAAGCGCATCCGGCTTCGGTTCAAGATCGTAATGCCGATCACCAGAAATTGGGTGCTCCAGGACGAAGAATTCATCAAACCTGACGAGAAATTCCCCAGACGGTCGCTCTCTCCACGCAGAAACTGGTCGGCGCTATTTCTCAAATGAACTGACCTTTGGTCTTATGGTCCTTTGGCGTTGGATAGACCTTACAACGTCGTGCTGGACTTTGTTCCTTGGCCGCGTTTGGGCGTCATTATGGAGGATCTGTTTAGCGAGGCGTTATCCTACGATGCGGCTGACGGGCTCATTCTGGGATAATTGATGCGCGGCTTGCATCCATTTGCGTCGGATACGCCAAGATTTTCCCGATTCCCGTCCAATTTTGGAACAAATGTCTTGGCTGCGCCGATAGGTCGCGAGTAGTTTGCGCTGCATCGCACAAGCAATTATGCCAGTAATTACGCCTATCGGTATCGCGCCTTGAAAAAAAGCGCTCGATCGCGTAAATTTGGATTTGTTTGTGTACAAACAATAAGCTTCGCGGGATTAGTGGATATGGAAGCACGGGTTGCAACCGATATGGATCAACAGACGAACGGAACTCTCGGTAGTGGACAGGTGTTCGAATTGCCGAAAAACGTCTTCGCCGAAAAGGTGGTGGAGGTCCAGCACTATACCGATAGGCTTTTCCGGTTCAGGATCACCCGTCCGGCGAGTTTCCGCTTCCGCTCCGGTGAATTCGTGATGATTGGCCTGCCGAACAGCGACAAGCCCGTGTTCCGCGCCTATTCCATCGCCAGCCCTTCCTGGGACGAAGAGCTCGAGTTCTTTTCCATCAAGGTTCCGGATGGTCCGCTTACCGAGCATCTGCAAAGGATCCAGCCAGGCGACACCGTCCTGATGCGCAAGAAGCCGACGGGAACGCTGGTTCTCGATGCGCTGTTACCGGGCAAGCGCTTGTTTCTGCTTTCCACGGGCACCGGTATCGCCCCATTCGCTTCGGTCGTGCGCGATCCGGAAACCTACGAAAAATTTGAAAAGGTCGTCCTCACCCATACGTGTCGCCAGGTCGCCGAACTGCAATATGGCTACGATCTGACGGATATCGCGAAAAACGACCCGCTGGTCGGCGAGGAAGCCAGCGAGAAGCTCGTACACTTCCCGACGACCACGCAGGAAGATAGCCCCGTCATGGGCCGCATCACCACGCTGATCGAAACAGGCGCCATGGCCGCGAAACTGGGCATGGAACAACTCGATCCGGAAACCGATCGCGTGATGCTGTGCGGATCGATGGCGATGATCCAGGATCTGAAGACGATGCTCGATGCGCGCGGCTTCGACGAGGGATCGAACAATCGCCCGTCCAGCTATGTGGTTGAGCGCGCTTTCGTCGACTGATCTGCATTCACGGCCTGATCAGCGCAGGCCGTCCTCGCCCTTCACATCTTCCGCCGCCAGACCGCCCATGCGATTGTGAACGCGCGGTCCCTTGCTCATGGCGAGCGCGAACAGGATCTCGTCGGCCTTGGGCCCGTCCGGCACGCCGACCTCGATCCCGTCGAAATGACTGCGCACATAGGCGGCGTTGATGTGGCCGAGCGGAATATCGAGCCGCGTTCCGACGCCGCCCACCTTTTTGCAGGAAGGCACGATCGCCTTTGAATCGCCAAGGCGCTCGCGCATGGCGTAGCCGCCCGGAACGTGCCAGAGCGCGCCATGTTCGAGTTCGCCGGCTGCACCGACGATGGCGCCCTTGCCGAAACCATCTATCCCGTCCGGACCACCCAAAGCCTCGATCAGCTTGTCTGTGAGCATAAGTCCCAGCGGCTTCAGATCATCCATAGCGCTCTGCAGCTCCTCGTGGTAGCGCCCCGCAAAGGGGTTCTTCACCAGCGCCATGATCGCGCCGCGCTTGCGCGGCGTGGCGGCGATAGGACCGCCATCGTGATTGATCTCCTCGATGAAGATCATGGTCTTGCGGATCTGGAATTCAGGCATGGGTCATTTCCCCCTCGGTGTGAAAAAGCGATTGTCCGGCCTGCGTCATGCGCAACTGTCCGTCGAGGATCAGGATTGCGCCTCCAATGAGGCCTTTGGAAACCAGAATGTCGGCATAGCGAAGCCCGTTGTCGAGAGCTTCAGTTATTTCCGTTTCGTCCAGAGACGCGACGCCGGTGGTGACAAGCCGTTCTCCGAGATCGCTGTCGGGGGACAGCGCGCAAGCCGGCAGTCGCTCGATCTTTGGATTTGCCGGCAGATCGACGCGGTTTGCAATCATCGTGGCGGCGGCGTCGGCGCGCGCCGCATTGGCGGCGACGACGCTGACGCTGTCGGCGATCCCGAGCGAATGGCTGCGGCCGCGCCAGCCGGACGTGGCGACGCCGCGCCAGGGTTGCCCGGCGTCAATCGCGATTCCGGCGGGATGATCGTTTGCGACGGCGGCGCGTATCGTTTCGCCTTCTGTCAGATGGAAGGCCGTGTCGCCGCCATTGTTGACATAGGCCTTGGAGAATTCGCCGCCATCCAGCATTGCGCCGAGGATTTCGTCGGCGACGGCGCCGGCGACCGCCGCCATTGGCGTTATGAACTCCCGAGCGAAAGGGGCGATCGCTTTCTGCATTCTTGCGGCCACTGCTCCACGGAACCGCCGACCGGCATCCGCCTGACGGCGCAGTTCGGTCAATTCGCTCACTAGTTCGTCAAGCACGGTTTCAAACCGCGCCGCAGCCCTCCGATAGGCGGCCTTTTGGTCCCCGCCAAAGGTTTCAACGATCAGGTCGATCGGCCCGTGATGCAGGTGCATGCGCCGGCCATCGGGCAGCATCGCCGCAGACGCGCGCTGCATCTCAGCGCCTCTGTTTGCCGACAGCCCGAAAATCGTCGCCGTATTCGCCGCCCTTTTCGAGCACGTCGGCAAGCGATCGCGCGGCGTCCGTGTGGCCTCCGAGGGACTGGTATTCTTCCCGTCGCATGGTGAACTCGATGGGCGCCACGAGAGCTGGCGTCGGCACGTATCCGAAGGCGTTGTCGGGCGTGTCCATGACATCGACCATGATGGTGATGCCGCCGCCCGGCCAGACATAGGCGTCGGCGCCGCCGCAGGTAATGGTCGTTGCATGGTCATGGACGGATCGGGTGAGCCGCACCGGATTGCGGGTGACGCCGGATCGCAGCGATCCGCCGGCGCCGCCCATGAACAGGACGGTGCAAAGCGATGGCTCGCAATTCTCCTCGATCAGTTTCACGCTCGGTGCAAGCGTATCGGGCAGGGGCTTGCGTTGCGGTATGAGATCGTCGTCGAGGACGTAATATTCGTACTGCTCGCCGGTGGTGGACACCATAAGCAGGGTCAGTCCCGGCCAGGCGCCCTTCTTCGCATTCCAGGGGCCCAGGATCGTCAGCGGGTCCTCGATATTCGTGCCGCCCCAGCCAAGTCCCGGCTCGGCGACCTGGAAATAGCGACCGGGCGTCGATCGCCGACCGAGAATCTTGACGCCGGTGTCGGGCCAGCCGATGACCTTGCCCGCCTGGTGCTCCGAGACGACGCCGGTGATGTGGTCATCGACGATCACCACTTCGTCGACCAGCCCTTTCCACTGCGAGGCGAACATGCCGATCGTCGCCGACCCGCAACCGACCCGCATGCGCACTTCTTCCTTGCCGTCGACAATAGGCGGTCTGCCTGCCTGAACGATGACCGTCGATCCGTCATCGATGGAAAGCTCCACGGGCAGCTTGTTGCAGAGGTCCATCATCGCCTTGCAGGTCGCGCGGCCTTCCGCCTTCGATCCGCCTGTCAGGTGGTCGACGCCGCCAAGCGACAGCATCTGCGAACCGTATTCGCTGGTGATCACCAGGCCGACGGCCTCGCCTTCGGCGCGCACGATCGCCCCTTCCGCGCCAAGATGTCGGTCGGTGTCGATCTTCACCTTGACGCCGCAGTAGGAGAAGATCGCCTCAGACACCACGGTGACGAAATCGGCGCCCTCCACGGCGCGGCTGACGATGAATGGGGCCGGCTTGTAGTCGGGATAGGTTGTGCCGGCGCCCACGGCAGTGACGGCCACTTCCTCGTCATTGAAAAGTATCCCGTCCCACTCCGATTTCAGGAACGGCTTGATCGGGCCTCCCTCGGCGATTCGCTTGTCGAGGATCGTCAAGGGATCACAGCGCACAATCCGGCCATTGTCGTTGGCATAGCGGTCGCAGGCGCCGGTGCGGCCCTCGGCGATGTAACACATCACCGGGCACGCGTCGCAGCGGATCTTTTCCGGACGGGTCTGGTTTTCGACGATGTCGGCGGGAGCGCTCATTGTGTCGCCTCTTTGGCGCGGATGGCCGCCAGAACACGGTGCGGCAGCGCGGGAAGCCGCGTCAGCCGGGCGCCGCAGGCATGCCGGATTGCATTCAGTATGGCTGGCGCCGTCGGTATCAGCGCGTGTTCGCCGAGGCCTTTAGCTCCCGACGGTCCTTCCGGATCGGGCTTTTCGATGAAGATCGTCTCGATCTCCGGCATGTCGCCGATGGTGGGAATGAGGTAGTCGTGCAGATTTGCGGTGCGGCCAGGCAGATATTCTTCCATCAGGGCCATGCCGAGGCCTTGCGCGACGCCGCCCTCGATCTGGCCTTCGGCGAGCATGGGGTTGATGACGCGGCCGAGATCGTGCGCCGCGACAACGCGTCGGACGTAGACGCGACCGAGCGCGGTGTCGACGTCCACAACCGCCATCTGGGCGCCATAGCCGTAAACAGCGTAGGGTATGCCCTGTCCGTTCTCGTCGAGGCCAACCGTCGGCGGATCGTAGGTCTCCTCTGCCGAAAGGCAGTAGCCCAGGTCGTTCGGCTCCATCTCTGAGACCGCGATCAGCGTCGTTTGGTCATCGACAACGCGGATCACGCCGGAACCGGGATCGATCTCGATCTGTGCGTCGCTCGCCCGGTTGCTGAAGCGCAATATCTTTTCGCGCAGAGCCGCCCCCGCCTTTTCAGCCGCCTTGCCGGTGACATAAGTCTGGCGCGAGGCGGACGTCTTGCCGCAGTCAGGCGTCAGCGCGGTGTCGGGGCCAATCAATTCGAACCGGTCGACCGGAACGCCGAGAGCGTCGGCACAGATCTGGGTGATCACCGTATTGGAGCCCTGGCCGATGTCGGTCGCGCCCTGGTGCAGCTTCAGCCGCCCATCAGCCGTAATGCCCAGACGCACTGTCGACGGATTCGGAAGCCCGGTATTGCCACAGCCGTACCAGCAGGACGCCACGCCCACCCCCCGCTTCATCGTGGTCGAAGCGGCGTTGAAGCTTTCGCATTCCTCCAGCGCCTGTCTCCAGTGCGGGACGAGCGCGTCGAGACACTCGGCAATGCCGGCCCCCTTCATCTCCTGTCCGCAGACAGAATGGTCGCCATCCCGCAACGCATTGATTCGACGCAGCTCCAGACGGTCGAAACCGCCGGTCTCGGCGATGTCGTCGTAGAGCAGTTCCTGGATAAGCGCCGCTTGCGGCACGCCGAAACCGCGGAACGCCCCGCTCACCGGTCCGTGTGTGTGCACGGCCCTCGCCACGGCGTGGTAATTCGGCGTTCGATACGGGCCGGAAGCGTGCACCGGAACGCGCACCGCCACGGTCGGTCCCCAGCTGGAATAGGCGCCGGTGTTGAAGTCGCCGTCGAAACGCATGGCCTGGACACGGCCGTCCGCGTCAGCGCCTATAGACGCCGTCATGATCGAAGGATGGCGCTTTGTCGTCGAGGCCATGGATTCCTGCCGCGTGTAGACCATGCGGCACGGACGCCCGGTCTTGAGCGTCACAAGCCCGATCAGCGGCTGCAGGGAAACGTCGAGCTTTGATCCGAATCCGCCTCCGGCTGCGGCCGGAATGATGCGCAGCGCGCCGTCGGGCAAGCCCAGGACGCGGGAGGTGTCCTGCAGATCCATATGCGGCGCCTGGGTGCAGGCGCGGATCGTCAACACGTTGCCGTCCATCCAGGCCGAGCCCGCCTCAGGCTCGATATAGGCGTGTTCGACATAGCCGGTCGAAAATTCGGCGCTGGCCGTGAAGGCGGCGCCAGACATCGCGGCGTCGGCATCGCCGGTCACGACCTTGCCGGCAATAAGGATATTGCCCTCGCGATCGGCATGAATTCGCGCAGCTGCGGCATCGCGCGCTGCCGCCGGTTCCATCAGCGGCGTTAGCGCTTCCCACTCAACGGGGAAGTCTGAAAGATCGAGATTGCGGATGACTTCGGGCTCGCCTGCGACGATCGCCACCGCCTCGCCGGCAAATCGCGCGCAGGTTTCGGCAAGCGCGGGCTGGTCGGCGAAGGCCGGGATCACGCTGTAGCTGTTTTCACCGGGAATGTCGCTGGCAGTGAACACCGCCTCGACGCCGACCTTCCCGGACGTCCACGTATTGATGTCTCCGAATCGGAAATGCGCATGATCGTGCGGCGATCGGATCGCACGCACCAGAAGACTGCCTGCGGGCCAGTCATCCGCGCCATATTTTTCTGTCCCAGCGACCTTGTCGTGACCGTCGAGCCGTTCCATCCGCGATCCGATGGCGGCCCCGGCGGAAGGCGCCGGCGTCTTTTCCTTCAGCGCATGAGCCTCGCAGACCGCGTCGATTATCTTGCTGTATCCGGTGCAACGGCACAGCACTCCGCCCAGAGCATCCTCCACCTCTTTGCGGTCAGGCTCGGGGTGGTCTTCGAGGAGCGCGGTCGCCGCCATCAGCATGCCTGGCGTACAGATCCCGCACTGGGCGGCGCCATGGCGCAGAAACGATTCCTGCAGGGCTGACAGAGTTTCGGTCCGCAGCCCCTCGACGGTTCGCACCGACTTGCCGGTCATCTGCGCGACCGGGGTCAGACAGGAACAGATCGGTTCGTCTTCAACGAGCACCGTGCACGCGCCGCAGTCGCCGGCGTCGCAGCCGCTCTTCGTGCCGGGCAGGCCCAGTTCTTCGCGCAGAACCTCGCTCAGCCGCGTGGCCGGTGACGAATTCAGGGAACGATCCTCGCCATTCACCGTCAGCCTGATTTGCGCGTGGTGAATGTTCATGCAGCCACCTCCCTTCCCGGCGTTGTGATCGCCGCGATTGCCCTTCGCACCAGTTCGGCTGCCGAATGGCTGCGATAGGCGGCGTCGGCCCGCACGTCATCGATCGGCGACAGGGTTTCGGCGACCAACGCATCGGTGGCGAGAGACGCCAGAGCTGCATCAACCGACGTTCCTCTCAGTCGCGATTCCACGGCGTCGAGACGCCGCGCCACAGGGCTGCAAGCGCCGACGGCGATCGCAGCGTCAGAGACCATGCCGGATTCGATGACAAGTCGCGCCGAGACCATGGCGATCGAGATTACTAGGTATTTGCGGGCGCCCAGCTTGAGGAAGGTTGAGACCCCGCGGGCCGCAGTCTTCGGAACGACGATAGCGCTGACAATTTCGTCCGGCCGGAGCGCGGTCCGTCGCGGTCCCAGTATAAATGCGTCGAGCGGCAGGGGACGCACACCTTCAACGGATGCGAGCTCCACCGACGCGTCGAGGCCGAGAAGGCAGGGCGCGCCGTCTGCGGCGGGCGAGGCGTTGCAGAGGTTTCCGGCAATCGTCGCCGCGTTCTGTATCTGTACAGAGCCTACTTCGCGGGCGGCCAGTTTCAGCGCATCGAATGCAGGCGGCAGGGGATGACGGATGATATCTGTCCAGGTCGTGGCGGCGCCGATGCGCCAGGCGTCCGGCTGTTCCGCAATACCGCGCATTTCATTGATCCCGGTAAGATCAAGCACGGGACCGGAAAGACCTGAATTCGGCGTCGCCGCAAGAAGATCGGTGCATCCGGCCGCAATCGTTCGGGCCTGGCCGACATGGGATGCAAGCCAGGAAAGGGCGTCTTCGGTTGTGTCCGGCCGGTAATAGTCCAAAGCCATTTTCTCCGATCGGCTGCGACAAAATTCATTAGTATACAAATAGATTTTGCGCCCACCGCCTTATAGTGTCAATATGGAGCGGACACGCTCGGCGAATACAGACAAATGCGAACGGGGCGATATGAGCGACACACAACAAAATACCCTCCAGCAGGATTATATTCTGGATGAACAGGTAGGATTCATCCTTCGGCGAGCAAGCCAACGCCATCTGGGCATATTCGCCTCCCGCATTCCCGAACTTACGCCGACGCAATTTGCCGCGCTCGCCAAGCTGTGCGAACTGGGCGCCGCCTCACAAAACGAGCTTGGTCGTCGCACGGCCATGGATGCGGCGACGATAAAAGGCGTGATCGACCGGCTGCGCCGGCGCGGACTTGTCGCAACGGTCAAGGACGCCAATGATCAGCGGCGGCTTTTCGTCAAGGCGACTGCGGCGGGCGAGGAATTGTTCGCCAACTGTGTGGAACAGGCCCGAAAGATCACGGATGAAACACTGGCGCCGCTCAGCGAAAAGGAGCGGTTGATGTTTCTTCAGCTTCTGTCAAAACTGCAGTGACAGGCACGGAAGCTATGACCCTCATGATAGACGACACATCCGCACTTTTGATTATTGACGTCCAGAAGGACTTCTGTCCCGGCGGCGCACTGGCGGTTGAACAGGGACACGAGGTCGCGGCGGTAATAAACGGCATACAGGACCGGTTTCCGCTCCGTGTGCTGACGCAGGACTGGCACCCGGCCGACCACATGTCCTTTGCCGACAATCAGGGCGCCGAACCGTTCAGTGTGACCGAGGCTCATTATGGCGAACAGGTGATGTGGCCGCGCCACTGCGTCCAGGGCAGCGAAGGCGCGGCGTTCCACGAGGATCTCGACACCGACAGGGCCGACCTCGTCATCCGGAAGGGCATGCGGCCCGAGATCGACAGTTATTCCGCCTTCTTCGAGAATGACCGGACAACGCGTACGGGCCTGTGCGGTTACCTGAAGGACAGGGCAATAGAGACGGTCTACGTCACGGGGCTCGCAACCGATTTCTGCGTCTACTATTCGGCGATTGACGCGATCAAGGAAGGCTTCTCCGTCGTCCTCGTCACGGACGCCTGTCGCCATATCGATCTGGATGGCTCGCTGGCGGCGGCGATGGCGGACATGAAGGAAAAGGGCGTCAAATTCGTCACGAGCGACGAACTCTAGACACCCACGTAACGCGTCAGCAGCGAATGGTCGCCGGCGAGGACCTTCGCGTCCACGGTATCCTGAATACGGCCATTCTCGATGAAGACGACCCGATCTGCAATCTCGATCACCGCGTCCACGCGCTGCTCGACGAGGACGATCGCCACGCCGTCCTTCTTCTTTTGCACGACCACATTGCGGATCAGTTCGATCATGGAAGGCTGCAGGCCTTCGGTGGGTTCGTCGAGCAGCAGCACCTTCGGTTCGAGACAGAGCGCCCGCGCGGTCGCAAGCATCTGCTGTTCGCCGCCTGAAAGCGTTTCGGCCCTTTGCGCGAGCCGCTCGCGCAGGCGGGGAAACAGATCAAGCACCGCTTCCCGAGTCTGTTTCGAGGAGCCACGGGTCAGCAGCCCGATCTCGATATTTTCGGCGACCGTGAGTTCCGAAAACAACCGTCGTCCCTGCGGAATATAGCCGATGCCGCGCTTCGGGACCTCGTGCGCGGGCAACCGGCTGAAGTCCTCGCCGTCGAGCACGACGGAACCCTCAGACAGCGGCAGCAGCCCCATGATCGCCTGCATGGTCGTTGTCTTGCCGGCGCCATTGCGGCCGAGCAGACAAACGATCTCGCCGGCTTCGGCGTGAAAGGATACGTCTCGCAGGATCCGGGCGGCTCCGTAGCCGGCGTTGACGCTTTTGAGTTCCAGCATCAGCCCGTCCCCAGATAGGCCGCCTGAACGGCCTTGTTCTGCCGGATCTCTTCGGGCTGACCTTCCGCAAGCACCTCGCCGAAGTTCAGCACCGTGATGGCGTCGGCGATTTCCATCACTACATCCATGTTGTGCTCGATCAGCAGAATCGTCGCCTCCGCGTTCAGTTCGCGCACCAGCGCATTGAACTGGCGGATCTCGCTGTCGGCGAGCCCCTGCGTCGGTTCGTCGAGGATCAGCAGCTTCGGATGCTGGGCAATGCCCATGGCGATTTCGAGAAGCCGCTGGTGTCCATAACTCAAATCCTCGGCCGGCTGGTCGGTGCGTTCCGTCAGGCCGACGCGTTCGAGCGCGCTCGCCACTTCCCGGTCAACGTTTGCCCGGTCGGCGCCGATACGGCGTCGCGCCGCAAGGGCGACGTTCTCGTAGAGGCTGAGGCGCGCGAAGACCGAAGTGATCTGAAACGTATAGGCCATGCCGAGCGCAATCCGCTGGTGAGCGGGAAGATGGCTGATGTCCCGGTCCATGAAGCGCACGCTGCCGGACGACGCGGCGATGCGTCCGCACAGCAGTCCGACGAAGGTGGATTTGCCCGCGCCGTTCGGCCCGATCAGCGCCCGGATCTGCCCCGCCGGCAATTCGAAATCCACGTTTTCCACGGCGCGGATACCGCCGAAGGATCGCGACAGGCCTTTCGTTGAAAGCAGGTTTACGGAAGCCATGGCAGGAGCCTCCGTTTCACTTCGCCCGCCAGCCCCTGCGGCGCGAACAAGGTCAAAAGCACGAGCACCACGCCGGCGACTACCATATAGGCGCTGGTCAGACCGCTGGAGAAGTCGATCAGGTAGAACATGAACAGCGTGCCGATGAACGGTCCGATCACGGTGCCGGCGCCGCCGAGAAGCACCCAAAGCAGCGGCAGGATCGAATATTGCACGGTCGCGAAGGTCGCACCGACATAGCCGAAGAGCAGGCCGTAGACGGCGCCGGCCGTGCCCGACAGGGTGCCCGAAATGATGACGGCGATCAGCTTGTGCCGGAAGACGTCGTAGCCCAGCATGCGCGCCCGTTCCTCGTTTTCGCGGATTGCGACGAGCACGCGGCCGAACGACGAATGGACGAGCCTGAGCGTCAGCAGCAGGCAGACCGCCAGCACCAGGAAGGCGGCGAAATAGCGCACGGTCGGATCGGTAAGATCGAGACCGGCGATCGTCCTGAATACCGGCTGGATGACGAAACCCTCGTCGCCGCGCGTATAGGTTCCGAAATAGAGGATCGCCAGGTAACCGGCTTGGGCCAGCATCAGCGTAACAATCATGAAGGCGACGCCGGTTGTCCTCAGCGCCACCGCGCCGACCACCGCCGACAGTACTAAGGCGGATAGGATGCCGACGGCGATAGCGGCAAGGGCCGATACTCCCAGATGCTGCATGGCGAGTCCCATGCCGTACATGCCGGCCGAGAAGAACAGCGCGTGGCCCAGGCTCAGAAGACCGACATAGCCGAACAGCACGTTGTAGCCCATGGCGAAGACGGCGAGCACCATGATCCGCGACAGGTTGCCGTGATGGAAGGGAGAGACGACAAACTGGACGATCACCAGCAACGCAAGCAGGCCCAGATGCAGGGCGAGTGATTTCGTATCGGGTCTCATGCCGCGCGCTTGCCGAACAGGCCCTGCGGGCGGAAGATCAGAATGAAGGCGACAAGCAGCGTTGACAGGATCTTGGCCAGCGTCGGCGAAAAGAACATCGAGATGACGCCGTCGCTCATGCCGATCAGAACGGCTGCGACCACTGTTCCGGACAGCGACCCGAGGCCGCCGATAATCACGACGATAAACGAAAGAAGCAGCGGGTCGCCGCCCATTAGGTAATGCGCCTGCTGGATCGGCACGATCAGCACTGCGCCGAGGGCAGCCAGTCCGGCGCCGAAACCAAAAACGGACACATAGACACGTTCGACATTAATGCCGAAGGCCTGCGCCATCTGCCGATCGAGCTGGGTCGCGCGCATATAAAGCCCGAGCTTCGTTCTCGACATCAGCGCCCATACGGCGAGAAGGATGGCGATCGCGGCGGCGATGACGAACAGCTTGTAGGATGTGGTGCCGAGCCCCCAGGGCCAGATGATTTCGAAGCCGTTCTCGCCGAACTCGAACCAGGGCAGCGCCAGGCGCTGGTTGAAGGGCGGCTGCACCGGGCGGGCCTCCGGTCCGAAGGTCATCAATGTAACCTGCTGGATGATGTAGAGCAGGCCGATCGTGGCGACGATGGTGCGTTCCGGATCATATTCGACCCGTTTCAGCACGATCATGTCGGCGGCGGAGGCGATCAGGCCGACAAGTATCGGCGCAAGAATGAGGGCGAGCACGAAGCCGATCGCCGGATGGCCGACCGCCCAGGAGGCGACCCACCAGGCAAACACGGCGCCGAGCATGAAGAACTCGCCATGGGCGACATTGACCACCCGCATGACGCCGAACACGATGCTGAGGCCGACGGCGGTCAGCGCCAGAACGGCGGCCATGACGGCGCCTTCCAGACTGGCGAGAAGGAGATAGGGCCCGAAATCCATATATTGTCTGTTGAATATGCGGTTATGAAATGGCCCGGACCGCGGCGGCGGTCCGGGCCGTCATGATCAGAATGGCTGTTTCGTGTAGTCGACCTCGTCCGGATAGTATCCGGCCTCGATCGGGGTCGTGTGAACGACGTTCAGCTTCTTGTCCTGGACCTGCGAAATATACTGGTGACCGAAGGCCTGGTGGGTTTTGCCGTTGAATTCCTTCGTCCCCTGCGGGTGGTCGTCGGACGCCGGCATGTCGGTCATGGCTTCCACGGCCTCGATCAGGGCCGGGCGATCGTCCGGCCCGTTGTAGTCGCAGGTTTCCATACCCTTTTTGATGATGTTGAGGGTTTCCCAGCAACCGAACATGTGGGCGTAAGTGGAAACATCGCTCGGATCGGTGACCGACGATCCCTGATCGTTGACGCCGACGGCCTCACGATAGTTCTTGTCGAACGACGTCTGGTCAGCCTGGGCGTAGCGCGGATTGCCTTCCCAGAAATAGGTGCCTTCCAGAAACTCCAGGCCGGGGCTGTTTATGTCGACGGCTTCCAGGCTGTCGATGTAGCCGAATATTTCCGGTTTGTTGGAGCCGAAGAATTCGCCCATTTCCTTGACGAAGGTCAGAACCGCCGGTCCCACCATGACATGGTAGATCACTTCCGTTTCGCGCCGGATCTTCGGGAAGTACTTGGTGAAGGACGTCTCGGTTGGCGGAATGGCGATCATCTCGATGACTTCGCCGCCCTGTTCCTTGATGGCGGCGGAGAAATAGTCGCGATGGTCGTGGCCGAAGGCGAAGTCCGGGAAGATCATGGTGACCTTCTTGCCGAGATTGTTGGCAACGAACGGCGCCATGGCGATCACCTGGCTCCTGACATCGGTGATGCCGGGCTGCAGCGTGTAACGGTTGAGCATGCCGCTGGCCACGTGGTGGCCTTCCGAAACCACGAAGTAAGGTAGCTTCAGTTCACCCGCCGTCGGCGCCGAGCCGATGACGACGTGGCTGAAAAGCGTGCCGAAGGCCACATCGCAATTCGACTGCTTCGCGAATTTCTCAAGCACCTCGGCGCCGCGTTTCGGGTCGGTGCCGTCATCCTCGATCACGAGTTCGACCGGGCGTCCATTGATGCCGCCCATGTCGTTGATGCGGGCGACAGCGGCGTCGGACGTCCGTTCGTACCAACGGCCATAGGCTGCGCCGATGCCGGTCTTGTGACATTGAAAGCCGATCTTGATCGGCTCGGAACTTTGGGCCTGGGCGTAACGCGTCAGACCCGGCATGGCGCTGGCGCCCGCAAGAGCGCCGGCGCCGACGGCCATTTTCTGCAGCACGCCGCGGCGTGTGTCTAGTAAAGGTTTTTTCGGAAGGTGTGCCATTTCGGTTCCCCTTTTTTTGCTATGGCCAGCCCGTCGCCTTGGCTGTGAAGAGAGTTTGTATGCATACAAACAGTTTGTCCAGAGGATTTTGGCGTATCCGCTGTACTGCGATCATCTGCCTGGCTTGAGGGGTTTTGTGCAAACCCGCACGCCGGACTCCGACCCTCTGATTCTAATGCAAGTTTGACGCTTTGGGAAACCACGACATCTTCCGGAGAAGAGCTATGCGCCCCTCGGCGATGCAAGCAGCCAGAGGCCAAATGTCGTGTAGGCGATCATGAACAACGCCGACGGAATCTGGCTCAACATCGCCTTGCGGTGATCCTTGTACAGATCGAGCGCGACAGCATGTGATACGTAGATCGCCAGAATGTGGCCGATCACGACGGCGCTTGCCTGCGTTACCCAAATCGTGTGCACGCTCGAGAGCGTATTGAAAAATCCGGTGGTCACGTAAAACGTTCCGAGACCCAGATAGTCGTTTCCGTTAGCGAAAGGGTCCGTCGCGGCCGCCAGCGCATATTGTCCGTTGACGAGAAAGGACGTCAGGTAGTGTGCTATGTGGTAACCGAGGGTGATCGGAAGAACCGCGAGCGCAAAGCGCGAAAAGGCGAGCGGAAACGGGACCGTCGAGCGCGCCAATTTTTCGCCGATGGCGATAACGACGGCGAATAGCGCCGGAACGATGATCATGGAAGCGGCGAGCCCGGCAATATTGGCCCCGATAACCGCCGAACGGCCAGGAAATTCCAGCGGATTGACGCCCAGCTTCGCCAACCACCAGAAGGTTTCGTTGAGACCGTCGAAGCTGCCGACGGCGAGAATGAGCAGCGCGAAGATACCGGTTGTTACGCCGGGATTGCGATCGGTGACGATCTGCCAGCCCGGAAGGCCGAGTTGCAGGCGCCCGTCCTTCGCCCGGACTGCGGAAAGCATGGCGAAGGAACGCAAAAGCACAGTGAAGCATTCGCCCCGCGCGAGCCAGGTTGCGGCGCCGAAAAGCACCATGCCGAGAAGCGTGTAGAGTGAATAGGCGGTGACGGCGAAGGCAAGGCGCGCCGGATCGTCCGGAGCGATATCGGCCAGCATGAACGCGGAGAACAGGAAAAATCCGAAAATGGCGGGCCATTTCCCCACCAGCGTCGGCAGACGCAGAAATCCGCTCTCCCCCGCCACGATCTGTCCGAGACCGGCCCATGGATTGATGAAACGCCACAGGTCGCCGAACAGGCCCTGCAGGGTAAGAAACACCATCCACCAGAGCGTCCAGACGACCAGGACCAGTCCATTGGAAAAGGGGTCACGCGGCCCTGTCAGACCAACAATGATCAACACGACAAGGACCAGAAAACCGAGAAGGCTCGTCACGGTCGCAAGCTGTCCGCATCGCGGTGTGTGGAAACCGGTGTTTCGAAAGCTGCTTCGGATCGCGTCGGCCGGCAGGAAGGCAAGTATGACTACCGTCAACGCCACGGCCGCCACGCCCGACATCATGTAGATTTGCGTGGGAAGGAGTAGCACGAAAGCTTGCTCCGATGTGTGGGCGAAGGCCTCGTGGTGTCCCGCGAAAACAAATGCCACAAGTGTGAAAAGGCGCGCGCCGATCTTTCGACCAGTGTGACATTTGGCGAACTTGTCGCCCGGAAACGATTTATGCATAGTCCGCATCAGGCAACGCATGAAAGTGGGCTGGTTTTTTGAAACGTGTTCTCGCAATTGTCGTCATTGTGCTTCTTGCAGGCGGGCTCTGGTGGGGCTGGTCGTCCTGGAACAGGGCGGGCCAGGTTCTGGTTTCGAGCGCCAAAGCCTCCCTCGTCGAAGGCGAAACTGACACGGTTCACATCTATCTGACAATCGAAAACAAGGGTAAACCGGACAGGATCCTATCCGCGTCGTCTTCGGATGCAGAAGAGGTCGTGCTCTACAATCCCGAATCCGAAGCCGGCATTCCGTTGCCGTCAGAGGGGACCGCCTCCTTTGCGGCCGATGGAGCGCATGTCGTATTGAAGGGAGTGCACGGCGATCTGTCCGACGGTCGGCTGTTTCCGGTCGAGGTGGATTTCGAACGGGCGGGACCGGTTACGACGAAGGCGCGGCTTGGCGGAACGCCATCGGCCGGCGAAGCCGATCATGTCGGTCTTTTCGGCGTCGGCGATATCTGTCGGGTGGGCGAGGGCGAACCGGCGCCGAAGGTTTCACTCGACGTCACGCATCTGGACGACGGCAAGGGTTGGAAAATCGATCTCGTTTCGGAAGAATTCCGTTTCGACAAGAGCCTGGTCGACGGGCCGCATGTACCGGGAACCGGTCATGCGCATCTCTATGTCGGCGGCCTCAAGATCAAACGACTCTACGAATCTTCAACCACGATTGGCGAACTGCCGAAAGGCGAACATACGGTCCGCGTGACGCTGAACACGAACGATCACAGGGCCTATGTCGTCGACGATAAACCGGTGACGGCGCAAGCGGTCATCCGGGTGGATTGACAATACCGTCGAATTTAATTCATTTGTATACGAATGAATTTTCAGGAACGGTGATCATGCGCGAGCAAGCTTCTGGACACATTGTCGGTGTCGACGTGGGCGGGACATTCACCGACCTCGTGCTGCTCGACACGAAGTCGGGCGCCGTGCGGCTGGCGAAGGTCCCCAGCACAATCGACAATCAGGCCTATGGCGTTCTGGCGGCGTTGAAGGAAGCGGAAGTCGATCTGAAAGACGTGGATCTCATCATCCATGGCACGACGACCACCACCAACGCCGTTCTGGAACGCAAGCTCTCCAAAACCGGGATGATCACGACAAAAGGGTTCCGCGACGTCCTGGAACTCGGCCGCCGCACCCGTCCCCAGGCCTATGGGATGAAGGGCGCCTTCGAGCCGATTATCCCGCGCAATCTCAGGCTGGAGGCGCCCGAGCGCATGGACTCTTCCGGCAAGGTCCTGACGCCGCTCGATGAGGACGCTGTTCGCGAGGCTGCCCGACGCCTTCTGGACGCCGGGTGCGAATCGCTTGTCATTCACTTCCTGCACGCCTACGCCAATCCTGAACACGAACTGCGCGCCGCTGAAATCGTCTTCGAAATCTGGCCGAACGACTATATCACGACCGGCCATTCGCTGCTGTCGGAAAGCCGTGAATTCGAGCGCGGGGTCACGGCTGCGGTCAACGCTTCGGTCCAGCCGCTGCTCGAGCGCTACATCCACCGCCTCGTCGACGAGTTGAAGACGCAGGGTTACGCCGGTGAACTGCTGGTTATGAACGGCAATGGCGGCATGGTCTCATCCGGCCTGGTGGCGAACGAAGCCGCCAAAACAGTGATGTCCGGTCCAGCCTCTGGCGTAATGGCGGCCGCCTTTACTGGCAAGGGCGCCGGGCTTCGCAATCTGATCAGCTACGACATGGGCGGCACCTCCACGGACGTTGCCCTCATCCGGGACGCCCAACCGTCGGTATCAAGCGAGATCGAGATTGAATACGCCATGCCCATTCATGTGCCGATGGTGGATGTGCGCACCGTCGGCGCCGGCGGCGGTTCAATCGCTCGCGTCAATTCGGCCGGTCTGCTTGAGGTTGGGCCGGAGAGCGCCGGCGCCATGCCCGGACCCATTTGCTACGGCCGCGGCGGCGACCTGCCGACCATATCCGACGCCAACCTGCTGCTCGGCCGCCTCGACCCGTCGAAGCTGAAATCGGTTGAAGGCGGCGTGTCGATCGAAACAATTACGGACATCTTTCAGAAAGAACTCGGCGATCCGCTGGGCCTTGATGCGGTCGACGCCGCGGCGGCGGTCATCCGCATCGCCAATACGCGCATGGCCGGCGCAATCCGCATGGTGTCGGTTTCGCTTGGCATGGATCCGCGCGACTTTACATTGTTCGCCTTCGGCGGGGCCGGGCCGCTGCATGCAGCCGCTCTTGCCCGCGAACTCGCAATTCCCCGCGTGCTCGTTCCAAGCCGACCCGGAATCACCAATGCGCTCGGTTGTCTCGTCGCCGACCTTCGCCATGATTTCACCAACACGATCAACCAGCCGCTCGATCTTGTCGATATCGATGCGCTGCACGCGATCACCGCCGGCCATATAGCAGAGGGCGAGGCCATGGTCGCAAAACAGAATGTCGACATCGGCTCGATCCGGCGTCTCTACAGCGTCGATATGCAGTTCGCCGGCCAAAGCCATCTGATCCGGGTTGACATCGACACGCCGAAACCGGACCGCAAGATGCTGCGCCAATTGTTCGAGGAGGCCTATTACAGGCGTTTCCGGGTTGAGCTCAGCCAGATCAGGGCCAATCTGGTCAACGTCAACACCTCCATTATCGGCGCGCGCGGCGCCGTTGATCTTTCGCGACTGATCGAGCCGGCCGGACGCAAGGCAAGCCTGGAAGAAGCCAGGATGGCGACCCGAACCGCCCGGTTCGACGACGGGTTCCACGACACGCCGGTTTATTGGCGCGACCACCTTCCGGCCGGGTTCAGTCTTGAAGGTCCGGCTATCATCCAGCAGATGGATACGACCGTGCTTATCGAACCCGGCGACCGGGCGGACGGCGATCCGGTCGGCAACATCATCGTCACGGTGAGGCAGGTGCAATGACCCTCGATCCAATCACGCTCGGCGTCATCCAGGCAGGCCTCCAGCAGGTCTGCGACGAAATGGACCTGAGCTTCTCTCGCGCCGCTTTTTCACCGGTCATCGCCGAGGCCAATGACCGGTCCGACGGCATCTACTCGGCCGATGACGGTTCGCTGATCGCCCAAGGCATCGGCGGGCTGCCGGTTTTCGTCGGCGCCATGCAATATTCCACCCGGACGCTGATCGAGTTGATCAGGGAAGGCCGCGCGCTGCCGCCCGAACCCGAAGACGTCTATATCGTCAACGATCCCTACCTCGGCGGCACCCACCTGATGGATGTCCGCTTCGCCAAGCCCTATTACCGCGACGGCGAAATCTTTTGCTGGCTTTCCAATACCGGCCATTGGCCGGATACGGGCGGCTCGGTGCCGGGCGGCTTTTCCGCGTCCGCGACTGCGGTCGAGCAGGAGGGTCTCCGCCTCCCGCCGGTCAAGCTCTTCAAAAAGGGCCGCATGGACGAGGAAATCTACGCGATCATCTGTTCCAATATCCGCGTCGCCGACCAGCGCATCGGCGATGTCAAGGCGCAGGCCGCGGCTCTCGCCAAGGGCGCGGAACGTCTGGATGCATTGCTCGACCGTTACGGCGACGACACAGTGCGTGAAGCGATCGGCGAACTGCGTCATCGCGCCAATACTCAGATGCGAGCCTGTATCGCGATGATTCCCGACGGCGTCTATGAATCGACCGCCTGGGTCGACAGCGACGGCGTGGTGGACGAGCCGCTCGCCATCAACCTTGCCATTACCAAGAGCGGCGACGAACTCGATTTCGACTTTTCGAAATCCAGTCCGCCCTGCATGGGGCCGATGAATTCAGTGCTCGCGACGACGCTGAGCTCCGTCTACCTGGCGATGCGTCACATCTTCCCGGAAGTGCCGATCAGCGCCGGCGCCTTCGAGCCGCTGAAGGTCCGGCGGCCGGAAGGCACGTTCCTGGACGCGCATTATCCGCGACCGGTTTCGGGCTGTGCCGCGGAAGTCTCGCAACGCATCGCGGAAGCTGTGTTCGCGGCGCTCGTGACGGCCCTGCCCGACCGCGTCACCGCGGCGCCGGCCGGCACCAGCGGCAATTTTGCGCTCGGCGGTCACGATCCGGAGCGCGATCGCGACTTCGTCATGTACCAGCTTTCGGGTGGCGGCTATGGCGGAAACGCCGACCATGACGGCCTCGCCAACGGTTGTTCGACCATTGGAATTTCCAAAGCGCCGCCTGTCGAGATCATGGAGCAGGCATTTCCGGTCCTCTATCACCGCTATGCGCTGCGCGAAGGTTCGGGTGGGGCCGGAAAGCACCGCGGCGGCTTCGGTCTCGAATACGAACTGGAGCTTCGACGCGGCGACGCCCGCGCCAGTTTCGTCATGGATCATGGCCGCTACGGTCCGCAAGGCGCGCTTGGCGGCGCCGACGGCGCGCGCAACGAAGTCACGGTCTGGCAGAACGGCCGCGCCCACACGCCGCCGCATCTCTCCAAGGAGCAGGACATTGCCATGGGTGCGGGCGATCACGTGCTGGTGCGCACGCCGGGCGGCGGCGGTTACGGTGATCCGTTCGAGCGCGAGCTGTCGGCTGTACTGAAGGACGTTCTCCTGGAGCGCTACACGCGCGATCAGGCCCGAGATCTCTTCGGTGTGGCTATCTCCGGTGATCCTGGCAAAATCGATGTTGTCGAGACTTCGCGCTTGCGGCAGGTCCGGTAGCGCGTCTTTCGGCTCCGTCATGAGGCGCGTTGGGTCGTGTCCGGGTTCTTCGAACCAAAAATTTCGATCTGTTCGTGCCTGCCGCGCAGGGACGTCGTATCGATCGCGTTCCATGCCGCGAGATCGACGCCTGCCTGATCCAGTAGCTGCTTTGAAGCAAGGATCGGCCAGCCCGTCTCCTTGGTAAGCTCCTCCAGCCGCGCCGCGACATTCACCGTATCGCCGAGCACCGTGTATTCCAGCCGTGTCTCGTCCCCGATCGCGCCGAGAAACACCTCGCCGCGATGGAGGCCGACGCCGATTCTGACAGCCGGATCGCCCGAGCGCTCCCGCTCCTTGCTCCACTCGTCCATTTCCTTCTGAAGAAGGCCGGCGCACCGGACCGCCGCCGCCGCGTCACGGTCGGAAGGGTCGCGAATACCGAAGACAACGAGAACGGCGTCGCCGATGAACTTGTCGATGACGCCGCCGCAATCGACGACAGCTTCGGAGACCCGATGCCTGAACTCCGTCAGGAACGCGCCGATCTCTTCCGGCGTCATCGCCTCGGAACGCGGGGTGAAGCCCCTGATGTCAGTGAACAGGATCGCAACGTCTTGCCGCTTGCCGCGCCGCAGGGCGTCTAGACCGGTTTCCGCCAGCCTGTCGGCGACTTCGCCTGGAAGATAACGCGTCAGATTGGCGCCGCGCCACGTCTCGGTGATGGCGCGCGCCATCAGTGCGCGCGACCGTATGCCGGCGATCACCAGAACCACGCTCGCAAGGCACACCATCGCAAGTCGCATGGCGTTGGGCGGCAGCGCCAGGAAGATGTTGGCCGATTCCGGGGGCGGCGCTGCAAGTTCGTAATCCCAGACATCGACAAAGGCGATAAGCACGAAGCCTGCGACAAGCAGCGCCATGAGATAGGCCTGAAGCGCGGGATTGAACCGCAGGGCGCCAAAGGAAATCGCGACCGGCACCAGCCACATGGAGGGAATGAGCAGCATGTAATTGGCGGGCAGGGCAGTGTTGACCAGGCCGAGCCAGACGCTGACGACGATGAAGAGGCCGTCTCCGGTGGCGGCGGCCCAGGCCATCCAGGAGCGGTAATGTCCGAATCTGACAATAACGACGGAAGCAAGGCCCAGCAGGAAATAGCCGAGCATGGTGGCCGCAGCCGTGAAGAGTTGTCGTTCCAGCACTGTTTCTTCGCGCGGCGCCACTGTCATGACGGCCAAAACGAAGACGAAGCCAAGAGCCAGCGACACCACCATGCGGACGATGCCGACTGTGTGTTCAGCCTGCTTTTCGGCCTCTGCCATCAGGGCGTCGAGTTGGACAACGCGTCTGTTCATTGATCGCCCTTGCAAATATCGGCCACCGGATCTCCGGTTTCTACGGCTGTCAGGCTCCTGGCATGCCGCCGACATGCGACAGCAATTCGGCGACGTTGCTTACATCGAACTTCTTTAAAAGTCTTGCGCGATAGGCCTCGACCGTCCGCGGCGAAATCTCGAGAATACGCGCGATATTCTTGCTTGTTCGACCTTCGCCCAGATGCATGACGATCTGCCTTTCGCGCATGGTCATCTTGATGACGGGTCGTTCGTGCGACAGGTCGGCCATGCTCCAAACGGCATGGGCCAAAGGCTCTTTTCGCGTCAGCGAATTGCCCCGCACGCGGCACCAGAAGAGAGTGCCGTCGCGGCGCGCCATGATTCGCTCATCGCTGTAGCGACCTGTGTCGCGCAGGGGCTGGACGCCGACATTGCCGATCTTCACGAACTCATCGAGCGATGGATAGAGAATGGCGAACGACCGGTCGCGCAATTCGTCGCCCTCGTAGCCGAACATGTGCGCAAAAGCCTTGTTATAGTAGCGGATGACACGGTGTCGGGTCATGACAATACCGACCGGCGCTTCCTCGAAGGCCGTGCTCAGCATCTCATAATCAAGGGCGTCCGTCATCTCCATAGCGTATTTCTACCATCTTGCCCCGATGGCTCCAAGCACGGGATAATACACGCATTGACGGCCGGGAGGAGACCTCAATTTAATCTTTTCGGTCAATGCGTTATCCGGAATGCCCCTGCCGTATGCAGGCGGAGTTGGAGGAGAATATGAAGAAACTGATATCGACACTCGCCATGGCGTCCGCCATGGCCGTGGCAGGTCTTTCCGTCCAGGCCCAGGAAGATCCGGTCAAGATCGCTCTTGTGCATGGTCTTTCGGGCTCGACCTTCGAGGCCTTTTCGAAGCAGGCCCAGACCGGCTTCAAGATGGGGCTGGAATATGCGACCGACGGCACGATGAAAATCAAGGGTCACGACATCGAGATCATCGAGAAGGACACCCAGTTCAAGCCTGACGTCGCGCGCGCCGTGCTGGCCGAAGCTTATGGCGACGACGATGTGCTGATCGCTGTTGGCGGCACCTCTTCGGGCGTGACCAAGGGCATGCTGCCGATTGCGGAAGAATACGAGCGTATCCTGATCGTCGAACCCGCCGTGGCCGACTCGCTGACAGGTCCCGATTCCAATCGCTACGTTTTCAAGACGTCCCGCAATTCGTCGATGGACATGCAGGCCCAGGCGCTTGCCCTGAAACCCGACGAAAATCTGTATGTGGCCACGCTCGCCGAGGACTACGCCTTCGGCAAGGACGGTATCGCCGCGTTCAAGAATGCGCTGGAAGGCTCGGGCGCCACGGTCGTTGCCGAGGAATACGTGCCGCTGAAGACCACCGATTTTACGGCTGCGGCGGAACGCATGTTCAACGCGCTGAAGGACAAGGAAGGCCGCAAGGTCATTCTGATCTACGTTGCCGGCGGCGGCGATCCGATGGGCAAGATCAAGACCATGGAGCCTGAGCGCTACGGCATCGAGATCTCGACCGGCGGACACATTCTGCCTGTGCTGCCGACCTACAAGCGCGTGCCCGGCATGGAGGGCGCTGTCTACTACTATTATGAAAGCCCGGACAATCCGATCAACGACTGGCTGGTCGAAGAGCATGAGAAGCGCTTCGGTTCGCCTCCGGACTTCTTCACGGCCGGCGGCATGGCTGCGGCTTTGGCGGTCGCCAAGGCGCTCGAAAGCACTGACGACTGGTCGACCGAGAGCCTGATCGCCGCCATGGAAGGCATGAAGTGGGACACGCCGAAGGGTGAAATGATGTTCCGTCCCGAGGACCATCAGGCCCTGCAATCCATGTACCACTTCAAGATTAAGGTTGACGATGACGTCGAATGGGCAATTCCCGAGCTTGTGCGCGAAATCAAGCCCGAGGAAATGGACATCCCGATCGGACGCAACAACCAGGAATAAACGTCTCGCGCCTCTCCCGTCGTTGCGGCTCCGGCCGCGCGACGGGCCTTTTTCGAGGCCGCGGACTGTTGTCGAATAATCCTGCAGACAAAGAGAAACCGATCCCATGTCGTCCGCATCACTGCGTACTGACAAGCTGACCCGGCAATTCGGTGGCCATACCGCCGTCAACGCCGTCAGCGCGTCCTTCCACCCTGGCGAACTGACTGTGATCGTCGGCCCGAACGGGGCTGGAAAAACGACCTATTTCAACCTGATCTCGGGGCAGCTCTGGCCGAGTTCGGGCAATATCTTCAAGGGTGAAACCGAGATCACGGGCTTCAGTCCGTCCGCCCGCGCGAAAGCCGGCGTCGGCCGCGCCTTCCAGCTCACCAATCTGTTTCCGCAGCTCTCCGTGCTCGAAAATGTCCGCCTCGCGGTTCAGGCCCAGCACGGTCTCGGGCCTGTCATCTTTCGCACCGCGCGCTCGTTCGGAAAGCTGCGCGACGAAGCCCACGCCTATCTCGAGGCGACCCGGCTCGATCGCGTGGCGCATCTGCCGGTCACAGCGCTGCCGCATGGCGATCAGCGCAAGCTTGAGATCGCGCTTCTTCTGGCGCTGAAACCCGACGTCTTCATGTTCGACGAACCGACGGCGGGTATGTCGGTGGACGAGGCGCCGGTCATCCTCGAACTGATCGAGGAGATCAGGAGGGATGCGTCGAAGACTGTTCTTCTGGTCGAGCACAAGATGGATGTTGTGCGCTCGCTCGCCGACCGCATCATCGTGCTGCACAATGGCGAGCTCGTCGCCGACGGACTTCCGGACGAAGTGATCGCGCTGCCGATCGTGCGCGAAATCTATCTCGGCATTCCGGCGGAGGACGCGGCATGAGCGCGCCGATCCTCAAGCTTGACGACGTCTATACCGACATCGCGCAATATCATGTGCTCCATGGCGTCTCGATGGAAGTTCCCGAAGGCGGCGTCCATGTGCTGCTCGGCCGCAACGGCGCCGGCAAGACGACGACGCTGCGAACGATCATGGGCCTGTGGCAGGCCCGCCAGGGCGCCATCACCTTTCGCGGCGAGGCGATCACCGGTTTGCATACGTCGGATATTGCCCGTCACGGCATTGCCTATGTTCCGGAAAACATGGGTATCTTCGGAGGCCTGACCGTCGAGGAAAACATGCGTCTCGCCTCGACCGACGGCCAGTTCGATTCGGAGCGGCTGAAATGGATATACGCCCTGTTTCCGGCGCTGGAGACCTTCTGGGCCAAATCGGCCTGGTCGCTCTCGGGCGGTCAGAAACAGATGCTGGCGATCGCGCGAGCCATCATCGAAAAGCGCAACCTGATCCTGATCGACGAGCCGACAAAGGGTCTGGCGCCGGCCATCATCCACAACATGATATCGGCTTTTCGCGAAGTCGCGGAGGAAACGACCATCTTGCTGGTCGAGCAGAATTTTCTATTCGCCAAATCGCTGGGTCAGACGGTTGCCGTCATTGATGACGGCCATATCGTCCACACCGGTTCGATGGCGGCGCTGGTCGAGGATCAGGAACTGCAGACGCGTCTGCTGAGCCTGTCGCTCGATTCGCATCAGTAGGAGGCGATCTTGAAATCCCTTGGAGCAACATTTGAGAGGTTCGGTGGAGTCAATCTGCTTCCCGTTCTGATCGCCGTGATCGCGCTTGTGTTGATCGGATCTCCGTCGACCTGGATCACGCTGACCGTCGCCGGTCTCGCCATGGGCATGATGATTTTCCTCATGGCCTCGGGTCTCAGCCTCGTCTTCGGGCTTATGGACGTGCTCAACTTCGGTCATTCGGCCTTTGTATCCTTCGGCGCTTTCGTCGCCGCATCGGTGCTTGCCGGGCTGAGCGCCTGGGTCGCCGCCGACAGCGTCTTTCTGAACGTGCTCGCCCTGCTTGCGGCGATCATCGCCGCCGCGCTCTTCGGGCTGCTCGCGGGCTGGTTCTTCGAACAGGTCATCATCAAGCCGGTCTATCGCGACCACCTGCGCCAGATCCTGATCACCATGGGCGCGCTGATCGTGGCCGAACAGATCATTCTCACCATCTGGGGCGGCTCGCCGATTTCCGTTGCGCGACCGCATTTCCTGGCCGGATCGCTGATCATAGGCGACGTTTCGATCGAGACCTATCGTATCTTCGCCTTTGCGCTCGGCCTGGCCGCCTACGTGGCGTTGTATTTCGTGCTAAACCGGACCCGGATTGGCCTTCTCGTGCGCGCCGGCGTCGAGAATCGCGAGATGGTCGAAGCGTTGGGATTTCGCATTGACCGGCTGTTTATCGGCGTCTTCATGGCGGGTTCGGCGCTGGCCGCTATCGGCGGCGCCATGTGGGCGGGATACCAGACGCTCATCACGCCGGCGATCGGCTCCGAGATGATGATCATCGTCTTTATCGTCATCATAATCGGCGGGCTCGGCTCGATAGAAGGCTCGCTGCTCGGTGCGCTGATGGTCGGGCTGATGGGCAACTACGTCGCCTTTCTCGCACCCAAAATGTCGCTCGCGTCGAACATGCTGCTGATGATGGCGATCCTGCTTTGGCGGCCTTACGGCCTGCGGCCGGCGGTGCAGTGAGGGGACTGATATGACCGACGCGACACTTGCTGCGACCGGCCGTCAGGCAATCGGCAGAACAGGCCGCTTTATCGTCTATGCCATCGTTGCTCTGATCGGCGTCTGCCTTTTCCTGGCCCCGTTTCTGTTTCCGGATGTCAGAAGTCAGGAAGTGGCCTCGCGCATCTGTGTTTTCATCGTGCTGGTGGCGAGCTACGACCTGCTGATCGGCTATACCGGCATCGTATCCTTTGCCCATACGATGTTCTTCGGCATCGGCGCCTATGGCGCGGCGATCGCTCTCAAGCTGATGGGACCGACCTGGACGGCGCTTTTAACCGGAAGCGTCATCGCTCTTGTCGTGTCGCTGTTGCTCGCTGCCCTCGTCGGCATGCTGTCGTTGCGTGTCAAAGCCATTTTCTTCGCCATGGTGACGCTTGCAGCGGCCTCCGTGATGGCGGTGCTCGCCAGTCAGTTGTCTGACTTCACCGGCGGCGAGGACGGCATCATCTACAAGATCCCGAAACTGTTCTCTCCCGCCACCAAATTGCTGACCGACGAGAACGGCAGGGTCTTGAAGATTTTCGGCGTGAGCGCCAACGGCAAGATGGCGCTCTACTATTTCGTCTTCTTCGGTTCGCTGCTGCTCTATCTGGTCATGATGCGCATCGTCGCTTCGCCGCTCGGCACGGTGCTCGAAGCTGTTCGCGAGAACGAGATGCGCGCCGAGGCGCTCGGTTACCGAGTGGTGCTCTACCGCACGGCGATTTTCTGCATCGCGGCGCTGATCGCCACCTGCGCCGGCGTCTTGCGGGCCGTCTGGCTGAAATACACCGGCCCCGACACCTCGCTGTCCTTCGCCATCATGATCGACATTCTGCTGATGGTCGTGATCGGCGGCATGGGAACGATGCTTGGGGCTATCATCGGCGCAACGTTGATGAGCCTGGCGCAGTATTATCTCAAGGACCTGATGGAAATCGCCTCAGAAGCGACAGCCGGGATTCCGCTTCTGCCTGACCTTCTTGCGCCGGACCGCTGGCTCCTCTGGCTCGGCATATTGTTCGTTCTGCTGGTCTATTTCTTTCCAGCGGGGATAGCCGGGACGCTGATGAAGAAAGGCGCGCATTGATGGCGCACAGAACCTCCGCCTATATCCGCTCGCAGGACCTGGAATTGCATGTCAGCGAATGGGGAAACCCTTCTAGCCCCTTCGTCATGATGTGGCATGGCCTTGCCCGCACGGGCCGGGATTTCGACGAAATCGCGGAAGCGCTCTCGGACCAGTATTTCGTCGTTTGCCCGGATACGGTCGGTCGCGGCCTTTCGAGCTGGATGCCATCCGGCTACAATTACTCGATGGCCCTGTATTGCGACACGGTCATGACCATCGTGGATCACTATGGCCCCGCCACGCTGCGCTGGGTCGGCACGTCCATGGGCGGCCTTATCGGCATTCGCATAGCCGCGGAAGCGCTTAAAGGGCGCATTACGCATCTCGTCATCAACGATATCGGTCCGGAGATTCCGGAAGCGGCGCGGCAGCGCATCGCGGACTATGTCGGCAACCCGCCCGAACACGATACGGTCCAAGAAATGGGCGAATGGCTAAGGACGAGCTATGCGCCATTCGGCGACAATCCGGATTCCTTCTGGAGCCGCCTTGTCGACACATCTGTCAGGCGCACCGATAGCGGCCGGTTGACGGCCCACTACGACCCGGCGATCGCCGCGCAGTTCATTGAGCATCCGGACGACTTCGATACATGGCCGCAATATGACGCCGTCGAGGCGAAGACCTTGCTGGTCCGTGGCGCTGAATCCGACGTGCTGGCGAAGTCGGTCGCAGAGGACATGTTGAAGCGCGGTCCGAAACCGCAATTCGCCGAGTTTCACGATACCGGCCACGCCCCGACCTTCGTGGCTCAGGATCAGCAGAACCTGCTCAGGGAATTCCTGGCGTCATAAATGGCGCCTATATACGCTCAGGACGCTGCGACAAGAGCCTTCGGCAATTCTTCTTCGAAAATGTCGATGTCGTCGTCCGGCGCAGCGCTGACGCGTATGCAGCGATTGAGCGGCTCGACCCCCGGCATGCGTACGAAGACGCCGCGTTCGACGAGAGCTGCAAGGACGGCCGCCGCAAACGCCCCGTCGCGGCCACAGTCGATTGTCACGAAATTGGTCGCTGAAGGCAGCGACGCAAGCCCGTTGGCGCGGACGATCGCCGAGATCCGATCCTTTGACGCCTCGATCCGTCCCAACACGTCGACAAGATAGGCCTGGTTGCGCAGCGCCTCGAGCGCCGCGATCTGGGTCAGGATATTCATTCCGAAATGATTGCGCACCTTGTCGAAGGAGGCGATGGTTTCGGGATGGCCGAAGGCGTAGCCGCAGCGCAGGCCGGCCAGCCCGTAGGCTTTGGAAAAGGTGCGCATCCGGACGATGTTCGGCCGGTCGAGGAATGCGTCGGCTGGCGGCAATGCGCTCTTCGGCGCCATCTCGCCATAGGCTTCATCGAGCACGAACAGGCAGTCTTCGGGAAGCGCGGCGGCGAACGCCGCGATCGTCTCGGCGTCGCGCCACGTTCCCATCGGATTGTCTGGATTGGACAGATAGACGATTGCCGCGTTTTCGCGTTTGACAGCGTCGAGCAAAGCATCCGGGTCTTCGCGATCGTTCAGATATGGAACGGTGATCAGTCGTCCGCCATATCCCGCCACGTGGTAGTTGAAGGTCGGATAGGCGCCGAGCGAGCTGACGACAGGCGTTCCTTCGTTCACGACCTGCCGCACGGCAAGGCCGAGCAACGTATCGACGCCGCCGTCGACCACAATTCGTTCGGGCGTCAAGCCCAGGTGATCGGCCAGCGCGGCGCGCAGATCGAAATTCTCTGGATCGGCGTATTTCCAGACATCGCCGGCGGCTTTCCGAATATGCTCCTGCACCGAAGGAGCCGGCCCGAATCCGTTCTCGTTGGCCCCGATGCGCGCCCGGAAGGCCTTGCCGGATTTGCGCTCCTGGGCTTCCGGCCCGACAAAGGGAATCGTCGCCGGAAGCGACTGTACGAGGGGCGTAAAACGCGAAAACCCGGCCATGTATGCATTCCTCCCGCCATCCGCTTTGCGCGGAACAGAGTAAATACGGGCAACCGGTTTGCACGGCAAGGCTGATCGTCCCGTCACAGGAGAAATTATGGCGGTGTTTTTAGCCCATTGCCGATTAAACGGCGTGGCGCGGATGTATTGAAAAATTAGCGCGCGGTCTGCCCCGCATTGCGCGTCAACCAGCCGCCGACGATCAGGATGAGGAACGACACGGCGAACAGAAGGCTCGCCAGCGCGTTGATGCGCGGTCCGATCCCGTCCTTCATGAGGCTCCAGATATACATCGTCAGCGTGCCGCGCTGTCCGGACACGAAATAGGTGATGAGGAACTCGTCCATCGACAGCGTAAAGACGAAAAGAGCGGCGCCCGCGACGCCGGGCGCGATCAGCGGCAGGGTGATGTGCCAGAAGACCCTCAAGGACGACGCGCCCAGATCGCCGCCGGCCGTCTCCAGCAGGTCGACCTCGTCGGAGGTAAATGCAATGATCGCAAGCTGGGGATCGTCGATAACCTTCAGCCCGGGAATCGCCTCTATGCCTTCCTTGTAGCGGGCGATGAGGTCGAGCAGCCGACGGGTCACATCCAGATACCCTTCATGGCCGAGAGCGTGCAGCGTCGCCCATACTCCCGCGACGCCTCCGCCGGGGCGTGTTCCGACGACGGTAGCCATCGCATAAAGGCCGCTCGGCCATTCATTGTAGAAGAAAATAAGATGCTTCGCATGCTCCTGGGAGCGGAAAAAGACTGTGGAAGCAGGTTTCGGCGCGTAGCCGAACTTGTGAAGATCAGCCGAGATCGAAGCCACGCCGGGAACACGGAAATCCCAGACCGGAATCTTTTGACCGAGTTCTTCAGTGAAAGGCAGCATGTAGCCGCCGACGCAGGCGTCGACATGCAGCCACAGATCGTGGCGCAGGGCGACCTCGGAGAGTTCCTCGATTGGATCGACGACCCCATAGGGAAAACAGGGCGCCGAGCCGATGATCATGAAGGTGTTTTCGTCAATGGCCGCTTCCAGCGCGGCGGGATCCGCCCGGAAATCTTTCACCGGGAACTTCCTGATCTCGATATCCATGAGTTCGCATGATTTGCGAAAAGCCGGATGCGCGGTTTCAGCGGCGATGATATTGCCGTGAAACTTGGAATCGCCCCGTTTGTCACGCGCCGAGGTCTTGGCGGTTTTGATAGCGCACAAAATGCTTTCGGTGCCGCCGGTGGTGGCCCCGGATTCCTGCGAGGCTTTGTTCGATCCGAAACGCATGATGATCGCACCGCTGATTTCCAATCAGATGGAAGCGTTCCAGCTGGGTTTGGGAGCGGCGCTCTCGTTCATTATCGCGCTGATCGTGATGGGCGTGATCGCCGTGGCCTGGCGCTACGTGGAGCCGCGCGTCGACGAATAAAGTCGACGCACGGCGTATCAGTAATGCGGAGGCTTGGTGACGGGCGGCGCTTCGCGGACCTGATCCTCCACCGCCACAAACCGTTCGACAAGCTTCTTCTGACGCGTCTGCAGTGTTTCGATCGCCTTCCACTGCTCGTTCAGTTGGTCGGACAGTTCCTCGATTGCGCGCTGTTGATGCGCGACGTGTTCCTCCAGCCGCGCCAGGCGCTCGCCAAGCTCGTCCGTCGACGCAGTCATACGCAGATTTCCTCGAGAGCTGTCCGCCAATCGTCGGGGAGCGGCTTCGGCCGGCGGGTTTCGCGGTCGACATAGACATGGACGAAACGTCCTTGCGCCGCCGCTCCGTCGTCTTCATTGGCGAAGAGCCCCACCTCGTAGGTTACGGAGGAATTGCCCAGCCGGGCGACGCGAATTCCGGCGCTGACGCTGTCCGGAAACATGATCTCGCGAAAATACTGACAGCCGGTTTCCACCACCAGACCGATCGTGTCTCCGTTGCGGATATCGAGCAGTCCGCGATCGATCAGCCAGCCGTTCACCGCCGTGTCGAACAGCAGGTAGTGCACCACATTGTTCATGTGGCCATAGATGTCGTTGTCGGACCAGCGCGTTTGCAGCGGACGAAAGAGCTGGAAGTCGCTGCGCGTATAGGGAGACGGTCGTGTCATGGTCACCAGGCCGCCCGATAGATCGCCAGCGCGTCGGCTTCGCCGACTTCGCGCGGATTGTTGACGAGCAGCCGCGTCTGTTTCATCGCGTCTCGCGCCATCTGCGGCAGCGCCTCCTCGCCGATGCCGACGTCGCGCAGCCGTTTCGGCAGACCAACCGCGGTTGAAAGGTCGGCGAGCCTCTCGATGAAGGCGGCGCAATTGGCCTGCGTGCCGCCATGGTCGGGAAAATCCGCAAAGGCGCATGGCGCCAGTTCAGCATAGCGCGCGGCAGACCCGTTTTGCGTCTCGGCCGCGTTGAAGCGCAGGACCTCCGTCAGAACCAGCGCATTGGAAAGGCCATGCGGAATATGAAATGTCCCGCCGATCGGATAGGCGAGCGCATGCACGGCAGCGACGGGCGAATTCGCGAAGGCCATGCCGGCCAGCGTCGAGCCGAGCAGCATTGCGCTGCGCGCATCGATATCCTCCGGGCGTTCGATCACCGTTTTCATATTGGCGCCGAGCAGTCTGAGCGCCTCTTTCGCCAGCATGCGGGACACCGGATTGTTGTTGGCGTTTTTCGACGCATAGGCCTCGATGGCGTGCACCATGGCGTCGATGCCGGTTGCGGCCGTCGTCGGCGCCGGCAGGGTGAGCGTCAGTTCGGCGTCCAGCACGGCGATATCCGGCAGAATGAGCGGCGACGACACGCCGCGTTTCTCGTCTCCGCCCACCGTGATGATCGATACCGGCGTGACCTCCGACCCTGTGCCGGCAGTTGTCGGCGCAAGGACCAACGGCAGCCGCGGTCCTTTCGCGTTGCCCACGCCCCAGGCTTCGTCGATGTCCTCGCCAGAGCCGGCGATAAGCGCGGTCAGCTTTGCGACGTCCAGCGACGAGCCGCCGCCGAGCGCGAAAACGCCGGTTGCCTCAACCTCACGGGCTACGGCGATGGCCTTTTCAAGCGTCGCCAGACTGGGGTCGGCTTCGACCTCGTCGAAGATCGTGACGGAATGTCCGGACGCCTCCAGCGCGGCCAGGGCTGTGCGTTCCAGGCCCACATTGCGGATGCCCCTGTCCGTGACGAACAGGACGCGTTTGCCAAGGCGCGGGCCGGCGATCTCCGCTATTTGCGCGCAAGCTCCAGGTCTCGCGACAATCTGCGGGGTCGTATTGAATGTGAATGGCGGCATCGTTCCTCCCGGTTTGCGCTGAGTCATCCCTGTGAAAAAACCAATAAATTGGGCTGGTGTCGCATTCAACAGGCGAATACAGTCGTTTTTATACCAGATGATAAAATAAGGTCACGCATGGACAGTCTGGCGATCGAATTGCGAGGTATCGACAAAAGTTTCGGTGCCGTCCACGCCAACAAGAACATCAATCTGCAGGTTAGCAGGGGATCAATTCACGGCATCATCGGGGAAAACGGCGCAGGCAAGTCGACGCTCATGTCGATCCTGTACGGCTTCTACCAGGCGGACGCCGGCGACATCTTCGTCGGAGGCGACAAGATCGTCATCCGCGATCCCAATGTCGCGATCGAAGCGGGGATCGGCATGGTGCACCAGCATTTCATGCTGGTGGAAAACTTCTCCGTTCTTGAAAACGTGATGCTGGGCGCGGAAGAAAACGCCATCCTCAACAAGGGCATCACCCGGGCGCGCGCGGAATTGAAGCGTCTGGAAAAAGAATATTCGCTCGAGGTCAACCCGGACGCCATTATCGAGGAATTGCCGGTCGGCCTGCAGCAAAGGGTGGAAATCCTGAAGGCCCTTTATCGCGGCGCCGACATCCTGATTCTCGATGAGCCGACGGGCGTTCTGACGCCGGCCGAGGCCGATCACCTGTTCCGGATCCTCGAGCAGTTGCGTCAGCAGGGCAAGACGATCATCTTCATCACTCACAAGCTGCGCGAGATCATGGCGATCACAGACGAGGTTTCGGTGATGCGTCGTGGCGAGATGGTGGCGACGCGCAAGACTTCTGAAACTTCGGTCGAGGAACTGGCCGAGCTCATGGTTGGGCGGCGTGTTCTGCTGCGTGTGGTAAAAGGCGAGTCGAAACCCAAGGACGTCCAGCTCTCGGTTGAGAACCTGACCGTCAAGGACGGCCGCGGTGTGACCATGGTCGACAACGTGTCACTCAACGTGCGCGCTGGCGAAATTGTCGGCATCGCCGGCGTTGCGGGCAACGGCCAGTCGGAACTGCTGGAAACGATCACCGGAATCCGCAGCGCAGTAAGCGGCAAGGTCATGCTGTGCGACGAACCGATCGACGTGACCGGCGAAGCCGATCCCGCCGATCTGCGCAAACGAAAAATGGCGCATGTGCCGGAAGACCGTCACCACATGGGCCTGGTGCTGGCCTTCGAGGAGAACGAGAACGCCATTCTCGGCTATCATTACGATCCGGAATATCTGAACGGGCCCATGCTCAATCTTGGCAGTATCCGGAGCCATGCGCAGGAGACCGCGGAGCAATATGACATTCGTCCGCCCGACGTGCGATTGAAGACCGCCAATTTCTCCGGCGGCAACCAGCAGAAGATTGTGCTCGCCCGCGAGATGGAGCGCGATCCGACGGTGCTCGTGATCGGTCAGCCGACCCGCGGCGTCGACGTCGGAGCCATCGAATTCATCCACAAACGCATCATCGAGATGCGCGACGCCGGCAAGGCCGTGCTGCTGGTGTCGGTTGAACTCGACGAAATCCGGTCGCTGTCCGACCGCATCCTCGTCATGTTCGCTGGCCGCATCGTCGGCGAGCGGTCGCCCGACGCATCTGAATCCGAACTGGGGCTGCTGATGGCGGGCGTCGAGGAACCGATGGAGGCGGCTGAATGAGCGCGCCGTTTGGAAAGCTGCCGGGCTGGGTCGAATACGGCCTGATTCCGCTGATCAATCTTGTCTTCGCATTTCTGGTGGCCGGCCTTGTCGTGCTTCTGGTCGGCGAGAGCCCGTTGCGCGCAGCCTCGCTGCTCATTCAGGGCGCGTTCGGGTACGGCGAAGGCATCGGCTTTACGCTCTACTACGCCACGAACTTCATCTTCACCGGGCTTGCCGTGGCGGTGGCGTTCCATTGCGGATTGTTCAATATCGGCGGCGAGGGGCAGGCCTATATCGGCGGTCTTGGCGTCGCCCTGGCTTGTCTGGCCTTCGACGGGATCTTTCCGTGGTATCTGACATTCGTGGTCGCGATCGCCGGCTCGGCTTTTTTCGGCGCCGCCTGGGCTTTCATTCCGGGTTACCTGCAGGCGAAACGCGGCAGCCACATCGTGATCACCACGATCATGTTCAACTTCATTGCTTCCAGCGTGATGGTGTTCATGCTGGTCGATGTGCTCAAACCGGTCGGGTCGATGGCGCCACAGACCCGCACTTTTACAGAGGGCGGGGAATTGCCGAAGCTCGACTGGCTGATGTCGATCTTCGGTCTTGATATCGGCGGCGCGCCGTTCAACGTGTCCTTCCTTTTGGCGCTTGTTTGCTGCGTGCTCGTGTGGCTGCTGATCTGGCGTACGAAATTCGGCTATGAAATGCGCACCATGGGCCACAGCCCCACCGCCGCGCGATACGCCGGCATGAAGGAAGCCCGGATCATCATTATCACCATGATCATCTCCGGAGCGCTTGCGGGCATGATGGCGCTGAACCCGATCATGGGCGACCAGCAGCGCATGCAGCTTGATTTCGTGACCGGCGCCGGTTTCGTCGGCATCGCCGTGGCGCTGATGGGCCGGTCGCACCCGGCCGGCATCATTCCGGCCGCCATCCTCTTCGGCGTGCTCTATCAGGGCGGCGCCGAAATCTCCTTCGAGATGCCGCAGATCTCCCGCGACATGATCACCATCATCCAGGGCCTTGTCATTCTGTTCGCTGGCGCGCTGGAGCATATGTTCCGACCCGCGATCACGGCCTTCTTCGCTACGATGCAAGGCGTCGGCAAGCCGGCTGCAGCGACCGAGGCAGGGGAATAGACGATGGATCAGTCTTTCGGAATCATGCTCGTCACGCTGGAAGGCACGATTCGCCTTTCGGTTCCTCTGATCCTTGCAGCCCTCGCCGGCCTGTTTTCGGAACGTTCGGGCGTTTTCGACATCGGGCTGGAAGGCAAGATGCTGGCGGCCGCTTTTGGCGGAGGCGCCGCCGCCGCGGTGTTCCAGTCTGCTTACCTGGGTCTCGGCGTCGCCATTCTGGTTTCGCTGGCGCTTGCGCTCGTTCACGGCTTCGCGTCGATCACCCAACGGGGCAACCAGATCGTCTCCGGCGTCGCCATCAATTTCATCGCGCTCGGCGCTACGGTCATTCTCGGCCAGGCCTGGTTCCGGCAGGGCGGCCGTACGCCGGCCCTGACCGGGGATTCGCGCTTCCAGGTTGTCGAATTGCCTTTTGCCAAAGCCCTTGCGGACATTCCCTTCCTGGGGCCAATCTACACCAATCTCATATCTGGTCACTTTGTGCTGACCTATTTCGCATTCGCCATGGTGCCGTTCACCTGGTGGGTGCTGCACCGCACCCGGTTCGGCCTTCGCCTGCGCGCAGTCGGTGAAAATCCAGGCGCCGTCGATACGGCCGGCATATCGGTGACCCGGATGCGTTATCTGGCCGTCATCTGTTGCGGAATCCTGTGCGGAATCGCGGGCGCCTATCTCTCCATGGCGGTCGCCGCGGGCTTCGTGAAGGGCATGACGGCAGGCAAGGGATTCATCGCGCTCGCCGCCCTGATCTTCGCCAAGTGGCGGCCGATAAACGTCATGTTCGCCTGCCTCCTGTTCGGTTTCCTCGACGCGCTCGGCATCCTGCTGCAGGGGCAGAGTCTGCCGCTCATCGGCACAGTTCCGGTCCAGTTCATGCAGGCGCTGCCTTACGTGCTGACGGTGATTCTGCTTGCAGGCTTCATCGGCAAAGCCATTCCGCCCAAGGCTGGCGGCGTGCCTTATGTGAAGGAGCGCTAGCATCATGTCCCACGAGCTGTTTCTCGCCGCGCGCGATGCAATGACCAAGTGCTATGCGCGCTACTCGGACTTCCCCGTAGGCGCGGCTATCCGCGCCGAGGATGGAAAAATCTATTCCGGCGCGAATGTCGAAATCGCCTCCTTCCCTGAAGGGTGGTGCGCCGAAACGACCGCCATCGGCCACATGATCATGGGCGGCGCGCGCAAAATTACGGAAGTCGCGGTGATCGCGGAAAAGATGGTCGCCTGCACGCCCTGCGGCGGATGCCGTCAACGGCTTGCCGAATTCTCCGGGTCGGAAACGCCTGTGCATCTCTGCGACGCCAACGGCGTCGTCAAGACGGTCACCATGGCTGAATTGCTGCCGCTGGCCTTCGATGGCGGCGACCTCTGATCATGCCCGCCGCCGCAACGATACGCTCCCGCATCGGGAGCCTTGAACCGAAGACAGCAATCGTGCTCGGTTCCGGCCTCGGCAAACTCGCCGAACGGGTCAGCGATCCGGTTCGGATCCCCTATGGCGATCTTGATGGTTTTCCTGGTTCAGGCGTCTCAGGACATGCGGCGGAACTCGTCGCCGGCGTCATGGGCGCTTGCCCCCTCATCATGCTGTCAGGCCGCGCCCACTATTACGAGCATGGCGACGCGTCGGCCATGCGCGCGCCGCTTGAGACGCTGCACGACCTCGGCGTCGAAAAGCTGTTTCTGACGAACGCCGCCGGATCATTGCATCCCGAGATGCCGGCCGGTTCGGTCATGCAGATCACCGATCACATCAATTTCTCGGGCTCCAACCCGCTTTTTGGCGAAAAGAGCGATCGACGCTTCGTAGGTCTGACGAACGCCTACGATGCGGACATGCGCGCTGCCATGGACGCCGCAGCCGAACAGTGTGGGCATTTTCTGCATCGCGGCGTCTACATGTGGTTTTCCGGTCCGAGCTTCGAAACGCCGGCTGAAATCCGCATGGCCCGAACGATCGGAGCTGACGCTGTCGGCATGTCGACCGTGCCGGAAGTCATTCTCGCGCGCTTCCTCGGCATGCGGGTCGCCGCGGCATCCGTCATCACCAATCTTGCAGCCGGCATGAGCGGCGACGAACTGTCCCATCAGGAAACCAAGGATATGGCGCCCATCGGAGGCGCCCGTCTGGCCGACATCCTGTTCGAGACAGTTCAGACGCTGGTCTGATAACGTAAGGCGCCCCATCACAGGAGCTCGAGGACGCAATGGCGTTTCTGCCCCAGGAAATCATTCGCAGGAAACGGGACCGGCAGACGCTTGAGCCCGGCGAGATCGGCGAGTTCATTCAAGGCGTGACCGATGACCGGGTCAGCGAGGGCCAGATAGCAGCGTTCGCCATGGCCGTTTTCCTCAATGGCATGACGCGCGACGAGGTCGTCGCGCTGACGCTCGCCATGCGGGATTCCGGCGACGTTCTGGCCTGGCCCGGGATAGACAGACCGATCGCCGACAAACATTCGACCGGCGGGGTCGGCGACAATGTCTCCTTGATGCTCGCGCCGATCGTCGCGGCCTGTGGGCTCGCTGTGCCGATGATCTCGGGCCGGGGTCTGGGTCATACGGGCGGCACCCTGGACAAGATGGAATCGATACCTGGTTACTCGGTGACGCCGGACAATGATCTTTTCCGGCGCGTCGTGACCGATATCGGCTGTGCGATTATCGGACAAACCGGAGACCTGGCGCCGGCCGATCGCCGCGTATACGGCGTGCGGGACGTGACCGCGACGGTCGAATCGATCCCTTTGATCACCGCGTCGATCCTGTCGAAAAAACTTGCCGCGGGGCTTCAAACCCTGGTGCTCGACGTCAAGACCGGCAGCGGCGCCTTCATGGGCGCGGACGACGACGCCCGCAGTCTGGCGCGAAGCCTTGTCGAGGTTGCGAATGGCGCCGGGCTGGCGACGGTCGCCCTGGTGACCGACATGAATGAGCCGCTCGCGAGCGCGGCGGGCAATGCCGTCGAGGTGCGCAACGCAGTCGATTTCCTCACCGGCGCGCATCGCGACGGCAGACTGGAGCAAGTGGTTCTGGCGCTTGCCGCAGAGATGCTGTTGTCATCCGGCGTGGCCAGCTCGGCGGAAGCCGCTGACAAGCAGGCGATGGAGGTGCTGGCGTCCGGACAGGCCGCCGAACGATTCGGTCGCATGGCGGCGGCTCTCGGAGGTCCGACCGACTTTATCGAGCAAAGCAGTTCCTATCTGCCTGAGGCGCCCATTATCCGTGACGTCGTGGTTAGCGCAGGGGGCCATGTCGCCCTGGTCGACACCCGCGGCGTCGGGCTCGGCGTCGTCGCGCTCGGAGGCGGCCGCACGCGCCCGCAAGACGATGTCGATCACGCCGTCGGATATTCGGATCTTGCGCCAGTCGGCGCCGTCCTCGAACCGGGCGACCGTATCGGCCGGGTTCACGCCCGCTCGCAAGATGACGCCGACGCCGCGGCTGCGACCCTTCTTGGATGCTATGAAATTGCGCAAAATCCGCCGTCCACGCGACCGGTCATACTCGATCGCATTACGGCCTATGGTGACAAAACAAGCATGTCGTTTTCCACACGGTAGGAGCGGAGCCGCTTCAGATAGCTCATGCCGATCAGCGTATGGGCCAGGCTGTCGTCTGCGATGACCACGGCCTGTACGTCCCTGACGCGAATGGGTCCGAGGTCTATGCGATTGAGCACTACAGGGGCGACGGCGATTGCGCCATTGGCGGTCTGTACCCGGTGTGTGAAATCCGCCGGTTTCAGCCTCACACCCAGTTTTCTCGCCATGGTCTCATTGATTGCAACCGCCGTGGCGCCGGTGTCGATCAGACCGTCCACCTTGCGTCCATTGATCTTGAATTCCGCCGTGAAATGACCGGCGCGGTCGGCGTCGATCCGAACCGTACGGCTTGCGGCGGGCGTTCGCTCGACCGCCGCAAGATCGACGGTTTTTTCTCCGGCGCTTCTGTCGGAAAGCAGCGAAGGAACAGCCAGGGAAAAGCCGATCGCAAGGGCGGCGAATACGAGCACCCGGTGCATGGTCGATCTCCGTTCGAGTATCGCCATGCTATAGCCAACGCCGCCTAATGCGTCCTGAATTCCCGAATTTCAGCGCGATTCACTGAATTCTTGGTAAGCAGCGGGTAAAGACCGTCACTTTGTTCCGTACATGCGATCGCCCGCGTCGCCGAGGCCCGGAACGATGTAGCCAAGCTCGTTCAGGTGGCTGTCGATGGCGGCCGTAAAGACCGGCACGTCCGGATGCGCTTCGCAAAACGCCTTGAGGCCTTCCGGCGCTGCAAGCAAACACAGGAAACGAAGGTTGTGGGAACCCCGCTCCTTGAGTTTCTGGATCGCGGCGATAGCGGAATTGGCGGTGGCGAGCATCGGATCGACGACGATGACGAGGCGATCGCTGATGTCGTCGGGCGCCTTGAAGTAATATTCGATCGCCTCCAGCGTGTCGTGGTCGCGATAGAGGCCGACATGCGCGACGCGAGCAGAAGGCACGAGCTCCAGCATGCCTTCAAGCAACCCGTTGCCGGCGCGGAGAATGGAGGCGAAAACCAGCTTCTTGCCAGCGAGAACAGGGGCGTTCATCTTCGAAAGCGGTGTTTCGATCTCTTCCTCTGTCAGCTCCAGCTCCCGTGTCACCTCATAGCACAACAGCGTCGAAATCTCGCGCAACAGGCGGCGGAAGCTGGCCGTTGATGTGTCCTTCTTGCGCATGATCGTCAGCTTGTGCTGGACGAGGGGATGATCGATGACAGTGACGCCGTGCATCTCGCAGTCTCCTTGTTGTCGGCGCAGCCCGAAAGGCGGCCGCCAGGCCATATTGCCGGTCGAAGTTGCGTGCAGCAACTCCACACAAGCCTCAAAGTCAAGTCTGCGGAGATCTGTTCACAGCTTTGGAGGACGCTTCGTTCACAGAAAGCTTGCGCCATGGCGTCCCGGCGGCAAGCCGAGATGGGCGGCTATGGATTCACCGATATCGGCGAAAGTGTCCCGGACTCCAGCGGAGCCTTGTGTGATGCCGGGACCGAAACACAGCACAGGAACGCGTTCGCGCGTATGATCGCTGCCGCGCCATGTCGGATCGCAACCATGATCGGCGGTGACCAGGATCAGATCGTTGGGCCGCAATTTGCGGGCTATCTCGGGCAGTCGCCGATCGAAGGCCTCAAGCGCCGCCGCATAGCCTGCGACGTCGCGCCGGTGTCCGTATAGCGTGTCGAAATCGACGAAATTCGTGAACACGATGCTGCCGTCGCGCGCATCGTCCATGGCCTTCATCGTTGCGTCGAACAACGCCATGTTGCCATTGGCCTTGCGCACTTCGCTTATTCCCTGATGCGCGAAAATATCGCCGATCTTCCCGACGGCGATGACCGAAAGTCCGGCCCTTGTGGCGCGGTCAAGCAATGTCGGTTCGGGCGGCGGCACCGAAAAGTCCCGGCGATTGCCCGTGCGTTCGAAAGTCGCCGCGGTTTCTCCCGTGAACGGACGCGCGATGACCCTGCCGATATTCAACGGATCCAGCAGTTCCCGAACGATCTCGCAGAGCCTGTAAAGCCGTTCGAGCCCGAAATGTTTTTCATGCGCAGCAATCTGAAACACGCTATCGGCGGACGTATAGAAGATCGGCTTTCCTGTTCGGATATGTTCTTCGCCGAACATTTCGATAATGACGGTTCCGGAAGCATGGCGGTCGCCGAGACTGCCGGGCAGGACCGCCCGTTCATGGATCAGGTCGAGAAGATCCTGCGGAAAGCTGTTTTCAGCGTCAGGGAAGTAACCCCAGTCGTAAGCAACTGGCACGCCGGCGATTTCCCAGTGGCCCGATGGCGTATCCTTGCCGTTCGAGACTTCGCTGGCGCACGCATAGAGTCCGATGGGTCGTGACGCCGAGCCCACGCCCGCCGGAACCGAACCGCAGGCCATTCTCGCCGCCTGCGCCAGACCGAGCGACGCCAGATTCGGAAGTTGAAGCGGTCCCTTGCGAAGGCCCTCCCGGTTGGCGAGGCCCGCCGCGCAATACTCGGCGATATGTCCAAGCGTATTCGAACCGGCGTCGCCGAATGCTTCCGCGTCCGGCGCACCGCCGATACCAAAGGAATCCAGAAGCAGGATGATCGCGCGCGCCATGGATGATTTCGCCCTGGATTGGTTCGTGAAAAGCGGTTTCAGATTGAAACTAAGTCCCCGATAAATCGGGCACAAGCGCTAATCGATAGTGGTCGCATAAAAGGGCGAGGTCAGAACTGTACGTCAACAGTCGCCGCAATCGAGCTGCGAGCCGCGGCGCGGCCGCATATAATAGGTGTCGCGCATGGTCACGGAAGTCTTGTCGGTTCCAAGAAACGGCAGGCTGGTGAGATAATCGTAGGGATTGCTGATCTCCACCCGAACATAATAGGAGTTGGGGATCTTCAGCCCGGCCGGAATGTTAATTTCTGCGCCATCGGTGAAGGCGCGACTGTTGGTCGCGCTCGTCCAGGACCAGTCGATCTTTGCTTTCTTGGATTTGTCTACGGAAATACCCGTATAAACGAGCGTGATGTTCTCGGCGCTGAATGGAGAAAGGATGCTTGCCGCAACATCCGTCATGCCCTTGAGTTCCGACTTCGTGGTCTTCGTGCCTTGCGTGACCAGATCGAGGGTGATGTTGCCTGCCCGCGCCACCTTGGTGTCGACCGTCATCCCGACGCTGATTTCGAGGGACGCAATATAGATTCCCATCAGAACCGGGACGAGAAACGCGAATTCGATCGATCCGACGCCGGAACGGTCCTTCAGGAGTTGACGCAGCTTGATTGCGCATTTTGCGGGCGCCTCCGTACATCCGTTGATTTTGGAAAGCAGAGATCCGGTCATCGGTCATACGCCTCGTTGCGGAATGCGGTCGTGGCCACCATCAGGTAATATTGGGGCAAGGATCCGTCGGTGGTGTCGATGTTGCTGAGATACGGTCGTATGAGGTCGGTCATGACCTGCCATTTGAAATAGGCCCTCATAATATTGACCGATGAGGCCGCGCCGGGCGTAAAATCGAAATCCGACGTATCGAGGTCGCCGCCCTTGGCGTTGCCGACTCGCGGCACGCCAATCGGAATATTGTCGAAATTGTCAAAGCTGCGCACGTCGAGAAACAATCTGGTGCCGAAAGTTCCCTTGCAGTCGATCATCAGGGAAACATTCTCGCAGAAAAGCAGCTTGAATTCGTCTTCCGTGACATCTGTCAACTCACCGGTATTGAACGTGATCTCTCCGGTTCTGAGCTGCCGACCGATTTTGTCGACGCCGTAGTTGAGAAGCTGTTCCGCGCCGAAAGCGATGAAGGTTTCGATGATGGCGAAAACCATGAGAAAAAATGGAATAGCCAGGATCGAAAATTCGATCGCGCTCGCGCCACTCTCGTCTCGACCCAGGCGCGCCAGAGCTGAGCTTACCATTCCTCTGAAAATTTTGTTAATGAACCGCATGGCTCCCCGCGACGATATTGAATGCCGCAGATCTAGCAGGGTTCGGTTGAATTTCGGTTTCTCGGATATCCGAAAATTCGGCGGTCGCGTTTACAAAGCGTTTACCATGCCGTCGCCTACTCCTCGATCAAGGGCTGACAGGCCGGCGTGCAGGACAGGACTTCGCGTTCGGTCTGCCGGTAGACCTGCAGCGTATTGTAGCTTTCGAGCGAAACCAGAACGCGCTCGTCGACCAGCGCCTGCCCCTGCTCGTCAAGGATGACGATATTCGTCGTGCCGAAACTTTTGCCGGTGAGAATGATGGTTTTTGAATCGGCCACTGCGGCGTCGGCGATGTCCGCATTCCCGATGATCACCTTGCTGACCGGCTGGTCGAGCTTGATAACGCGGGCGTAGTCCACTTCAACCCGGATATTGTCATCGGCGGCGGCTTGAGCAGGCGCGAGGCCCGTGAAAAGCGCCACGAGAATGATGGACCACTTTACCTGCGCGGGCATGACAGCCATGGTTGACTCCGGAGTCTGTTGCAACGATCTCAAAATCACCCCGAATGGTGAATGAAGCTTTAAAGCTGACAAGTGCTTCTATATTTCTCCACAAAATTCTGCTGACGTTGCAGATCAGGACGAAGTACGTGGTCAAAACTTGGAACTTGTCTTTATAATACAGGCGCCATTCAGATGTGGTGCAGCCCATATCCATACGAATAAAGTAGTCTCTGAATAAGTTTCAATTGCAGCAAGTATTTTTAAGTTCGCATTCACCAAGAAGCGCCGAAATGGATTGTAAGGATTTGATAACCTTTTTTGTTAAGCTGATCTCAAATCCTGCCGGATAGCTTTCACGCATCCGATCAGCGGAAAACAAGCTGACGGAAGTGCTGAACAAAACTGTAGAGCAAGGAGCTATCCAATGACCAAACTTTTCGCACGTTTCATGAAAGACGAATCCGGTGCAACTGCTATCGAATACGGCCTGATCGCCGCCCTGATCGCGATCGCCGTTATCGCTGGAGCAAGCGCAGTTGGCGGCAGCGTCGGCGACGTATTCGACTCCGCATCCGAAGAAATGGATGATGCGATCTAAGATCGAAGCTTTTCTTGAAGCCCCGGGCTTTCCTCGAAACGCCCGGGGGTTCATTGCCGGTTTGCCGTGATTGATGCGGCAGGTCGCTGCCGCCGTTCGGACGACCGGACGGCATTTTTTGTTTCATGAACTGAGGAACGGCAGATGCTCAGCGCAGCGCTTATTGTAATCTTTCCCCTGTGTCTCGCCTATGCGGCATTGACGGATATGCTTACAATGAAGATCCCGAACAGGGTGCCTTTGCTGCTGCTCGCTTCCTTTGCGATCATCGCCCCGTTGACCGGAATGGGATGGGCCGACGCGGGAAGCCATCTCCTGGCGGGCGTGATCGTGTTCGCGGCTTGTTTCGGTCTCTTTTCATTCGGCGTCATGGGCGGCGGAGACGCCAAACTGTTGACCGTCGCCGCAATCTGGTTCGGAATGTCGATTGAACTCTTCGCATTCCTCACCAATGTCGCTGTCTTCGGCGGATTGCTGACGCTGGGAATCCTGATCATCCGCGGAAACAAGTATTCACCGATCGTCGGACGATTCGGCATGCTGCAGCATTTGACGGATCCGAAACTGGGTATTCCCTATGGCGTCGCCATCGGCATTGCGGGTCTGCTTGAATATCCCAATACCGAATATTTCCGCTTCGCGGTTTCTCACCTGGTGTAGGAAATACTTCGAAATACGTTGCATCCGACGTATGGCCCTCAGCCGCGATTAACGATGCATTAAGCACATTCGCTACGAATTCATTAACCCTAATTACACCATTAGCCGGCATATTTCGGATCACTGCCAGAAGAGTGTTCCGGAGTATCCTGCATGAAACCCGCACGACTTATCGTTACGATCGTTGCCCTGACCGCCGCGGCGGGGGCGGGCTATCTGGCATGGAATTTCTCAAAAGGCGGTGCGAAGAGCGTCGAAACCCAGAGCGCCGTCAGGGAAGTTAGAACGGATCAGGTTCTGGTCGCCTCGGATAGCCTGCCGATCGGCTCGCGGTTGAACAAGAAAAATCTGTATTGGCAGGAATGGCCCGAAGGCGCGGTTGTTGATGGGTTCATTACCCGCTCCACCCAACGCGACGCGATTGAAAAACTGTCGGGATCGGTTGTTCGCCTTCCGATATTCGCCGGCGAGCCGGTGCGTAGCGAAAAGGTTGTCGATTCGGATACACGCATCATGTCGTCGATCCTGCCGGCTGGAAAACGGGCGGTTTCAACGGAAATTTCGGTCGAAACCGGCGCTGGCGGTTTCATTCTGCCCAACGACCGCGTCGACGTCATCATGGTCCGCGGCAGCGACGACGGCAAGTTCATTACCGAAACAATACTCTCCAATATTCGCGTCCTGGCAATCGACCAGCGAATTCAGGAGGATGAAGATGGCAACAAGACCGCAGTGGGAACAACTGCGACGCTTGAACTGACGCCGGACCAGGCTCGCATCATGTCGGTGGCTCAGCAGATGGCGTCGAGGTTGACACTGGCTTTGCGCAGCGTTGCTGACGGACGCGAACCTGACACCGGAGGGGCGGATCACCTGCTCAGCCGGGAAGGTGGACCGGCCATCCAGCTTATTCGTTCCGGGGCGATCACCAATATTGGCGCAGTGAAGTAATACGGGAGCATCTCGGTGCTAATTTCGAAAAAAGCAGTTGGATCACTCGATCGCCTGAGAAAAGCGCGCAACATGGCGTTGGCGCTTGCGGCGATGACGATTCCGGCTGCCGCTCTGGCGGTTGCGCCGGCAACGGCGGAATCCGACACGATCTCCGTGCGAACAACCGGCGCGACATCCGTCAGGGACGTCAAGCTTGGACTCAACAAGGCGGTTGTCGTTGATCTGCCTGCAGACGCTCATGATATTCTCGTCGCCGATCCCGCCGTGGCTGACGCCGTCACCCGGTCGCAACGCCGCATCTATCTGTTCGGAAAAGCTGTCGGCCAGACAAACGTCTTCGTCTTCGGCGCCAATGGGGAACAGATCGTCAGTCTCAATCTGTCCATTGAACGCGACATCAGTGGTCTGGAGGAACAGATCGCCCGGTTCATTCCGGACTCGGACGTGAAGGTTGAGATCATCAGCGACAACATTGTCCTGACAGGCAGGGTTCGCACGCCCCAGGACGCCTCGCGCGCCGCGCAACTGGCCGAGATTTTCCTGAAAGGCGGCGAAGCGACGACCCGCAACATCACGGCTGTCGGCGGCGCCGGCGAGGGAGGCGCAGCGATTTTCGCCGAACAGCGCCAAAGATCGTTGATCGTAAACCTGCTTGATATCGACGGTGACGACCAGGTCACGCTCAAGGTTACGGTTGCCGAAGTCAGCCGGCAAATCCTCAAGCAGCTCGGTTTCAACACCTATCTCAACAGCGGAACGTCCCAGTTTCAGTCGGTCAATCCGGTTGGCCTTGGCAAAATGCTCAGCAGCACGGTGGCTGCCTTTTCCGGCAATATCGGAAGCGTCGACATCAACGCGTACGTCCGCGCGATGGAGCAGGCGGGCGTGATGAAGACGCTGGCTGAACCGAGCCTTACGGCGATTTCCGGCGAAGCCGCCGATTTCTACGTCGGCGGTGAATTCTGGAGGGTTGTGAGCCAGGCGTTTGATGAGAATGGATCGCCTGTCTATGAAAACGAGGAGACGGAATACGGGATCCGCCTCGAATTCACGCCAGTGGTGCTGTCCGCCGGCCGTATCAGCCTGAAGGTCAGGACGGAAGTGTCTGAACCGACCTTCGAGGGCAGCGTAACGCTCAGCGGCGGCGGGAAACTGGGCGGCATAACCGCCAACGGCATCCGTCGGCGCGAGGCGTCCACAGCCGTCGAACTTCCGTCCGGCGGCTCGATCGTGATCGCCGGCCTGGTCCAGGACAATATCAGACAGGTCATGGGCGGATTGCCAGGAGCGTCAAAGATCCCGGTTCTGGGCACGCTTTTCCGCAGTCGCGACTTCGTGCGCAACGAGACCGAACTGGTGATCATCGCCACGCCCTATCTTGTGCGGCCGGTCGCGCGAAACAAGCTTGCGCGTCCCGATGACAATTTCAACGCCGCCAGCGACGGCGCAGGCAATTTCCTCGGACGGGTCAATCGGGTCTACGGCCAGATGGAAACCGATTTGCCGAAAGGGCGCTACTATGGCGTCGTCGGATTTATCTACAAGTAATCATGGGGTTGGACAGGATCATGCGCCGAAATCAGTATCATCCAACCTCTTCCGGTTTTGTTCTTCTGGCCGCCGTCATGGCGGTTTCGATTTCCGGATGCGCGCGGGTTCACAACATCGAGACAGGATCGGTTCCCGACGATTATCGCACCCGTCACCCGATCATCGTGTCGGAGCAGGAATATGCGGTGGACATCGCCGTCGCCCGGCAGGATCGGCATTTGACGCTTGGCTCCGCAGACGCTGTGCGCGGATTTGCCTCGAACTATCGCGAAACCGCCTCCGGCACGGTACAGATCATGACGCCGGTCGGCTCTCCCAATTCGGCTGCCGCCGCAATCGTCGCCAAACAGGTCCGTTCGGTGATGATCGAGGAGAATGTGCCGGCGGACAGGATCTACATTACGAACTATCAGGCGGAAGCAGCCTATGACGCTGCGCCGATCCGGCTCAGTTTCGTCGGCATCCAGGCGTCCACCAACCAGTGCGGCAAATGGCCAGCCGATCTCGTCTACAACACGACGGAAAACAAGAATTGGGAGAATTTTGGCTGTGCGACGCAGAATAACCTCGCCGCGCAGATTTCGGATCCGTCCGATCTGCTAGCGCCGCGCGGGATGACTCCGATCGACGCCCAGCGCCGCGACAAGGTGTTCGAGAACTACAGAGAATACGGGGCGGCCGCCGCCGCGCCGGACGAATAGACCTGCAGGGGAATGACAACGGCTTGAACCAGCGAGAAAAAGAATGAGCGAGAAAGCCTATATCGAAGACGAGGCGCCAAGCCTTATCGATGGTGCGACGCGTAAACCTGAAGCGGTCGACACGGTTCGGCCGTTGCCGCGCATATCCATTCAGGCCTTCTGCGCGTCGGAAGAGTTAATGTCGGTGTTGCGGCGTTCGGCGGAAGACAGGCGTATGGCGCGGGTCCATATGCGCGTCGTATCCGGCGATATCGCGACGGCCACGGAAACCTTCGCCGCCTCGCCCACGCCAAATCTGGTCCTGATCGAGACGCGTGTAAGCCAGGACCGTCTCATGACTCAGCTTGCCGAACTCGCCGAAGTCTGCGATCCATCGACCAAGGTCGTGCTGATAGGGCACAATAATGACGTGCGGCTTTACCGGGAACTGGTTCGCAGGGGCATATCCGAATATTTGATTGCGCCTGTCACGCTGTCGGACGTGATGATGTGCCTGTCGGCAATCTTCGTCGATCCGGACGCCGAGCCGCTCGGACGCTCCATCGCTTTTGTCGGCGCCAAGGGCGGCGTTGGATCATCGACCATCGCGCACAATTGCGCCTGGACGATCTCCGAGCTGTTCGAGACGGAAACCATTCTCGCCGATATGGATCTTGCTTTCGGAACCGCGAACATAGATTTCGACCAGGATCCGCCGCAGGGAATTGCGGAAGCCGTTTATTCTCCCGAAAGGCTCGACGATGTCTTTCTCGACCGCCTCCTGTCGAAATGCGCGTCCCACCTTTCCATGCTCGCCGCGCCTTCGATGCTAGACCGGACATATGATTTCAGTTCGGGCACATTCGAACAGCTGATGGACGTCATGCAACGCAGCGCGCCGCTCATCGTCCTGGACGTGCCGCATGTATGGACCGACTGGTCGCGCAAGGTATTGTCGGAAGCAGATGACATCGTGGTCGTTGCGGCGCCGGATCTGACCAATCTCAGGAATACGAAAAATCTTGTCGACACGCTGATCAAGCTGCGGCCGAACGATCACGCGCCGCGGTTGATTCTCAATCAGGTCGGCATGCCGAAACGACCGGAAATCGATATTGCGGATTTCTGCGAACCGCTGGAAACGGAGCCGGTCGCCATCATTCCCTTCGACGCGCAGCTTTTCGGCAATGCGCTCAACAGCGGTCGGATGATTTCCGAGACTGATCCCAAAGCGCCTGTTTCGGAAATCATCTCGCAGCTCGCGCATGTTCTGACCGGGCGCGTCGAAATGCGAACGAGCCGGAAGTCGGGTCTCAGTCTTCGCGGTCTGCTCGGTCGGCGCGCCGGGCGCGACTGAGGGAAACAGGTTCTAGAGGAACACCATGTTTGGCAAGCGGGGAACAGAAGGATTTGGCGCAAGGACGACCGACAGGCCTGTCATGCCGCCGCCCCAGCCGACGGAAAGTCGCGACAGGACTGGAGCCGCCAGCGCCGTCCAGAGCGAACCTGCGAGCGTTGCGACGTCAAGCAACACACCCCTCGCCCCCGGCAGCGAACGGCCGGAAAAGCGCCGCGCGCCGGCCAAGTCGCAAAGTTACTACGCCACCAAATCCCAGGTGTTTTCCGCGCTTATCGACACGATAGACCTTTCACAGCTTGCCAAGCTCGATCAGGAGAGCGCGCGAGAAGAAATACGCGATATCGTCAACGATATCATCACCATCAAGAATTTCGCGATGTCGATCTCCGAGCAGGAGGAACTGCTGGAGGATATCTGCAACGATGTTCTCGGCTACGGACCTCTCGAGCCCCTGCTTGCGCGCGACGACATCGCCGACATCATGGTCAATGGATCGGGCCGGACCTTCATCGAGGTCGACGGCAAGGTGGAAGAATCCTCGATCCAGTTTCGAGACGAGAGCCAGCTGCTGTCGATCTGCCAGCGCATTGTCAGCCAGGTTGGGCGCCGCGTCGATGAATCAAGTCCGATATGCGACGCGCGTCTGCCGGATGGGTCTCGCGTCAACGTCATAGCGCCGCCTCTCTCCATCGACGGCACCGCGCTGACCATACGCAAGTTCAAGAAGGACAAGCTGACGCTTGATCAGCTCGTCAATTTCGGTTCGATTACGCCGGAAGGCGCCACGCTCCTGAAGATCATCGGGCGTGTGCGCTGCAATGTCGTCATCTCCGGCGGCACCGGTTCCGGCAAGACGACGCTGCTTAATTGCCTGACGCGTTATATCGACACGGATGAGCGCATTATCACCTGTGAAGACTCCGCCGAACTGCAATTGCAGCAGCCCCATGTCGTGAGGCTGGAGACGCGCCCGCCGAATATCGAAGGCGAAGGCGAGGTGACCATGCGCGACCTGGTCAAGAACTGCCTGCGCATGCGGCCGGAACGGATCATCGTCGGCGAGGTGCGCGGACCCGAGGTTTTTGACCTGCTGCAGGCCATGAACACGGGTCACGACGGGTCCATGGGCACCATCCACTCCAACTCGCCGCGCGAGTGCCTGAGCCGCATGGAATCGATGATCGCCATGGGTGGGTTTTCCCTGCCGGCTAAGACCGTGCGCGAGATCATCACCGGGTCGGTCGATATCATAATCCAGGCGACCCGCCTGCGCGACGGTTCACGCCGCATCACCCACATAACCGAGGTTGTCGGGATGGAAGGCGACGTCGTCATTACGCAGGACATCATGAAATTCGAGATGGAGGGTGAAGACGCGAACGGCCGGATCATGGGCAAGCATTGCTCCACCGGCATCGGAAGGCCGCATTTCTGGGAGCGCGCCCGCTACTATAACGAGGACCGTCGCCTTGCAGAGGCGCTGGACAGCATGGAACGGACCGTCGCCTGATAGCGGGTGATTGAAGAAAAGGGGAAAGCGGTGTTCGGACTGGATCTGAAAATCTGGCTCATCATATTGCTCGTCGGCATAGCCGCGGGCTGCCTCGCCTACGCGTTCCTGTTTTCCAACATCGAAACAGAGACCAGGGTCGCCAACCGGATAAAACGAGTGAAAGCAGCCGAGACCGACTGGGACACGGTGGCTGTTACCCGCCAGAAGCTGAATGAAGCCGCCAAACGCCGCAAATCGATCCAGGAATCGTTGAAGACCCTCGAAGAAAAGCAGAAAAAGAATGCAAGTCAAAAATCGCCGTCCCTGAAGATGCAGATCCAGCAGGCCGGATGGAAGATCGGCGTTAGCCATTTCCATATCGTGAGCGTGGCTACGGGTCTTGCGGCAGGCGCCATGATGTTCGTCATGACGGGCAGGCCGTTGCTGGCGCTGGGCCTGGTTTTCGCCGCCGGGCTCGGTCTGCCGCGCTGGATCCTGTCCTTTGCCCGCAAGCGCAGGATGAAGGCGTTTCTTGATGAGTTTCCCAATGCGCTTGACGTCATGGTGCGCGCTATCAAGTCCGGCTTGCCCCTGAATGATTCACTGCATCTCATCGCCGCAGAAGCCCAGGAGCCCCTCAGGACGGAATTCCGGCGGATCGTCGAGGCCCAGCAATTCGGCATGAGCGTTCCCGAAGCCTGTGTTCGGTTGAACGCAAATATCCCCCTGCCGGAAACGAGCTTCTTCGGAATCGTCGTGACCATTCAGGCGCAGGCGGGCGGCAACCTGTCGGAGGCGCTGGGCAATCTGTCGCGCGTTCTGCGCGATCGCAAGAAGATGAAGGCGAAGGTCAACGCGCTCTCCATGGAAGCCAAGGCTTCGGCTGCTATCATCGGCAGCCTGCCTTTCATCATAGTCCTTCTCGTCTATCTCACGACGCCCGACTACATCATTACGCTGTTTACCGAACCGCGCGGAAACATCATTCTCGGCGCGTCTCTCGTCTGGATGACGATCGGGATTTTCGTGATGCGCAACATGACCAATTTCGAGATCTGATCCATGGTCGAGACGCTCTCCAATCCCACCTTCGTGATGGCGGTGCTCGTGAGCATCGCCGTCTTCGCGACTATCTTCACGCTTGTCATGCCGATATTCGACAAGAGCGATCTGAAGGCGCGCATGAACAGGGTCGCCCTTGAAAGGGACGAAATTCGCGCCCGCGAACGCGCCAGGCTGCACACGGAAAGAAACAACGCCCAGAAAGGTCTGCGCTACCAGAAAAACATGTCTGTCGGCAGACTGGTCGAACAGCTCAACCTGCGCCAGGCTCTGGTGGATGAAGCGACCGTCGGCAAACTGAGAATGGCCGGATACCGGTCGCCCAATGCGCTCAACATCTATCTGGTCGCGCGCTTTATCCTGCCGTTTCTTTTCGGCGGTTTCGCCGTCTTCTACATTTTCGGGTTGGATTTGCTCCAGCAATATTCGCTTCTGATGCGTTGCTGCATGTGTATCGGCGCTGCCTACGCCGGCTTCTACGCGCCGATCCTGTTCATCTCCAATCGCACGGCCAAGCGCCAGCAATCGATCCGCACCGCCTGGCCGGACGCCCTCGATCTGCTTCTTATCTGCGTCGAGTCAGGCGTTTCGATCGAGGCTGCCTTTCACAGGGTCGCGGAAGAAATCGCTATGCAGTCGCCGCCGCTGGGCGAAGAACTGGTGCTGACAACGGCAGAGCTCTCCTATCTGCAGGAGCGTCGCAAGGCTTATGAAAATCTCGGCGTCCGGACTGGTCTTGAGCCCGTCAAGTCCGTCACGCAGGCCCTGATCCAGGCCGAGCGCTATGGCACGCCGATCGCCCAGGCGTTGCGGGTGCTGGCGCAGGAAAGCCGCGACCATCGCATGACCGAAGCCGAGAAGAAGGCCGCCGCCCTGCCGCCAAAGCTGACGGTGCCGATGATCCTGTTCTTCCTGCCGGTCATTTTCGCCGTCATCATGGGACCGGCGCTAATGCAGGTCTACGACACGTTCTGAGCCCGACTGACGCCGCATGATTCGTTACGCGGACGCTGAGAGCCAAGGCGCCGCTGCAGAGCGTCTGCAACAGCTTCCCGGCGTCCGGCAAAAAAAGGAAGTTCAGTTGGTCTTTTTCTTGTCTTCGAGCTTCGCCCAGGCGTTCTGTTGCGCCAGCATGGTCCTGAGATAGGCCATATTCGCGTCCGCCTGTTCTCTCGACAATTCGGATTGCGCGATGCGCTGGGCCTCGTCGAACCGACCCTGAAGGCCGACGACGAGGGCGAGGTTCTGTCGTACGCGGCTGTCTGCGCCCGGACGGGCAACGGCTTGTTTCAGATAGGTTTCCGAAGTCCTGAGATCGCCTGTGAGCAGATAGGACATGCCAAGATTGGAGAGGATTGTCGGCTCGTCCGGCGCCAGGTCGAGCGCCTGGCGGTAAAGCCCGCGCGCCTGCTCGGTCTTGCCGAGCTGGTCGAGAATGGCGGCTTCCGCCGAGAGCAGCTTCCAGTCCGGCCGGTCCGGCGTCTGGGCCCGCTTGATCGTCGAAAGCGCTGCCTCGAGCTGTCCTGCGGCCGCCTGCGCCTTGCCGTAGCTGGCAAGCACGTCGCGGTCCGACGGATGCGCGATCGCCACCTGTTGCATGACTGCGAGCGCCTGTGAATCGCGTCCAACCATTCTGAGAACGGTTGCGTAATTGATGCCGGTCGCCTTGTCTTTCGGATCGGCTTTGTAGGCCGCAGCAAACTTGCTTTCCGCCTTTAGCAGCTCCGTTGCGTTCATCGTCGCAAGAGACGCCGAACTTCGGGCAATTGATCCGGTCGTCTGGCGGCTGACATTGTTGGCGCATCCGGATGCCAGCAGGGCGATGGCGAGTATGCCCGTCGAAACCCGCAGACCTGATGATAACGCCCCCCTCGATTTTGATTTCATGCCGTGTGTCCCCGTCTGGCAAAAGTGACCGCTGGCTGATCGGGACCCGGGCTCCGTTTTCCCTCCGGCGGCGATATCCCCGGCCGCCCGGTATTGCCCTGGCGATCCGATCCCGCCATTTGCATCCCGCTGCAGCGCCTGGAAGCGCAAATGTCGGACTCTTTCAGGCCAACAGCAGGAATATGTTTTTGTGGAGCTTAAAGATTTGACATTCGAAGCCGAGTTCAGGTCTTGTGGCGTTCAACTGTCGAATTTGCTCCATCAGCATTGAAAGACCGACAACGAAATCAATATTCTGTTAACCCTAACGGACCGTTAACGAGCACCTCGGATAACCCATGAACAGTTTCAGTTTTCAGGACGGCTCGGCGCCTTCCCTGCCCGTATATCTCGTCTCCCCCCGCGATCTCGAAAAGGCGTTGCCGTTGCCCGAGATGACCGAATGGGTGAAAGGATCGGGATTTTTAGCCGCAAGCGGCGAGATACTGCTTGTTCCGGGGCCAGACCGCACCATCGTCGGCGCGTTTTTTGGAACGGGAAACGGTCTTGAGGAAGACCCTCTGATCGCCGGCGCTCTGGCCAACGGATTGCCGAATGGCGTTTGGCGCATCGCCAATCCCGACCGCTTTGGCGAGCAGATCAGCCTTGGATTCGGTCTCGGCAGCTATCGCTTCGACGCCTACCGCAAGAAAAAGAGAGAGGGCGCGGTCGAACTCGTTTGTCCCGAAGGCGTTGATCGGGATCGCGCCGAAAGCATTGTTTCCGGCTGTTTTTTTGCGCGTGATCTCGTCAACACGCCGGTGAACGACATGGGGCCGGACGATCTGGAAAAGGCCGTTCGCGATCTGGCTCTTGACTGCTCCGCCTCCGTGGAGGTAATTGCCGGCGATGCGCTGCTTGCAAGCAATTTTCCGATGATCCACGCCGTCGGTCGGGCGAGCGCGCAGGCGCCGCGCCTGATCGACATGAGCTGGGGTAAGCCGGATGCGCCGAAGGTGACGCTGGTCGGCAAGGGCGTGTGCTTCGACACCGGCGGCCTGGACATCAAGCCGCCGTCCAGCATGCTTCTCATGAAGAAGGACATGGGGGGCGCCGCCAATGTTCTTGGACTGGCCAGGATGATCATGAAGGCCGGGCTCGATCTGCGTTTGCGGGTGCTTGTGCCGGCTGTCGAGAACTCCATAGCCGGCAATGCCTTCCGGCCTGGCGACATTCTGACCAGCCGGGTGGGCCTGACCGTCGAGATCGGCAACACCGATGCGGAAGGCCGGCTTGTGCTCGCAGACGCCATGGCGCTGGCCGACGAGGAAGAACCCGAGATCATGATTGACATGGCGACGCTGACCGGCGCCGCGCGGGTTGCGGTGGGAACGGACCTTGCTCCCTTCTTCTGCCATAGCGACAGCCTTGCGTCGGCGCTGCTTGAAGCCGCAGACAAGGCTTTCGACCCGCTCTGGCGCATGCCCCTGTTCAAACCCTATGACCGGATGCTGTCGTCGCCGATCGCGGACCTCAACAATGCGCCGGCGGGCGGGTTCGCGGGATCGATCACGGCGGCGTTGTTCCTCAACCGGTTCGTCCAGAAGGCGAAGGAGTGGGCGCATTTCGACATTTACGCCTGGAACCGCGCCGACAAGCCGCATGCGCCGGCAGGCGGCGAGGCGCAGGCGATTCGCGCGCTCTATACGATGCTGGAAGACCGCTACGGAAACTGATCGCTGCAGGTTTTGACCCGATGACGGCGAACTGATACGGTAGCGAAACGATTTCCGTATCTGATAGGTTTGCATGAGCGTACATCTGAGAGCGTCCGAAGCGCTCTATCTCTGGCGCAGCGCGATGCTGTCGATGGTCCGCAGTGACGGGCCGGATCTCACGCAACGTCAACTGACCATCCTTCTGCATGTCTATCTGGAGCCGCCGCCGCACACGGTGCGGGGACTTGCGGCGCTTCTTGGTGTCACGAAGCCGGTCATCACCCGGGCCCTCGATACGATGGGCGCCATGGGACTGGTGCATCGCACGAGAGACAAGGCCGACCGGCGCAACGTCGTCGTTCAACGCACTGTCGAAGGATCGGAATATATCGAGATGCTCGGGCGCATCATCGTCCGCGAGGGAGAGGAACTTGGTGTATGAGCGCAGCTCCGGACAAGCGGCTCAACGTATACCGAGCCGATCTGGCCGACAGCCGGCTTCGCAACGTTGTCGACGCCGCCGCCTATGTTACTGGCGCGCCCGCTGGGATCGTCGCCGCTGTCGCCAATATCCACGCCAGACCCGATCAGGCGTCGGAATGCGTGTCCCAGTCCCTCTACGGTGAAACGGTTCGCGTTTTCGAGAAAAAGGACGGGTGGCGGTGGATCCAGTGCGACGCCGATGGTTATGTCGGCTATGTCGAGGCTGAAGATGTGTCGGACAGCCAACCCAACCCAACCCATGTCGTTACAGTTCCGCGTACATTTCTCTATGACGGCGCCGATTTGCGCCACCGTGTCGAAATTCATCTCTCAATGGGAAGTCGACTAAAAATAACTGGGACAGCGGAAACCAGAGGCACGCGCTATGCGATAACGCATGACCGATTGGCCGTGATAGCCAGCCATGTTGCGCCGCTCGACCATCGAGAAGCGGACTACGTCGCTGTTGCGGACCGGTTTCTTGAGACGCCCTATCTCTGGGGTGGGCGATCGGGCTTCGGCCTCGACTGTTCGGGCCTGGTGCAGCTCGCCATGGCGATGGCGGGCCTCAAGGCGCCGCGCGACACCGACATGCAGGCCGCCGGCGTCGGCGACGCGGTCGATCCGGGGCGGGATTACAGCGCACTGCGCCGCGGCGATCTCGTATTCTGGAAAGGTCATGTGGCGATCATGCGCGACCGCGAGAGCATCCTGCATGCGAGCGGTCACACGATGGTGGTGACGGTGGAGCCGCTGGCCGCCGCCGTTTCACGCATAGCGCATCTCTATGGCCCGCCGACCGGTTTTCGTCGTCCGAAAATTCAGTAGTTCCTGCTTCGGTCGACGAGGTTCTTCAAGGGCTCGCCGGCGTCGTGGCGATCCATCTGTTCCAGCATGCCCGGCACGATTGCGCTTGCGACCGAGGTCGCCGCCGCATGCGGCGTGATGAAAATGCGCTCGTCCAGCCACAGAGGACTGTCCGGGGACAGGGGCTCGCCGTTGAAGACGTCGAGGCTCGCCGCTGACAGCAGTCCCCTGTCGAGCGCCGTCACGATATCCTCCTCGATCTGCTGACCGCCGCGCCCGGCGTTGATCAGGACAGGCGCGCCGTAGGGACCGCCTTTCTTGAGCTTTTCGAACAGCGGCAGCGCCAGAATGTGACGCGTCTCGTGGGTCAGCGGAAGCAGGCATACGATCATGTCGCTGATCTTCAGAAAATCATCGAGGCCGTCGTCGCCGGCGTATGACTGCACGCCCTCCATGGTCTTCCGGCTGCGCGACCATCCAGCAACCTGAAAGCCGAGGACGCGAAGCTTGCGGGCGGCGTCCTGCCCGAGAGCTCCAAGACCGAGAATGCCCACGGTGACGTCGGCCGCGATCGGCTGGTCGAGGTCCTCGCCCCACAGGCGTTGTGTCTGTTGACGCCGGTAGAGGTCGCCCTGCCTGTGATGGTCGAGAACGCGCCACACGACATATTCGCTCATGCGGTTGGTCAAATCCTCCGCCACGACGCGCACGATCGGCACGTCGGGAAGATCCGGATCGCGAAACAGGTGATCGACGCCGGCGCCGACGGAAAAGATCGCCTTGAGGTTGGGCAGAGACGCCAGCAGCCCCGGCTTTGGCGCCCATGCGACCGCGTAATCGATGGACGGGTCGCCTTGCTCGATAGGCGCGCGCACGACCTTTCGGTCTTTCGACGCGCTGCTCAGAAATGCGTGCCAGGAATCGCCCATCTCGCCTTTCATGGCGAGCAATATTGCCCCCTTGGTCTGCGTCACGCGATCCCCTTTGCGTCGTTCGTGCGGATTATTCGCTCACCACGCCTTCCGGCGCGGTTTCCAGATTGAAGGCAGCGGCCATCAGCGCCCTGGTGTAGTCGGTCTGCGGGTGATCGAAGATCTGATCGGACGGTCCCTGTTCGACGATCTTGCCATTGCGCATCACGATAACATTGTTCGCCAGCGCGCGAACCACCTTCAGGTCGTGGCTGATAAACAGATAGGCGAGATTATGCCTGGTCTGCAGCGTACGCAGCAGATCCACCACCTGGGCCTGCACGCTCATGTCGAGCGCCGAGGTCGGTTCGTCCAGCATCACGAAACGCGGGCTGAGCACCATGGCGCGGGCAATGGCGATGCGTTGGCGCTGGCCGCCGGAAAACTCGTGCGGATAACGCCACCGGGTCGCAGGATCCAGCCCCACTTCCTCGAGCGCTCCGACGACCTTGCGGTCGCGTGCGTCCGCATCGAGGCCCGGTTCGTGGATGCGCAGGCCTTCCGCGACGATCTCGGAGATAGACATGCGCGGGGACAGCGAGCCGAACGGATCCTGGAAGACGATCTGCATCTGGTCGCGCAGTGGCCGCATCTCGCGAAACGAGTAGCGCCCGATATCCTTGCCGACGAAACCGATCTGTCCCTCCGACGAGATCATGCGCGTCAGCGCGAGGCCAAGCGTCGTCTTTCCGGAACCCGACTCTCCGACGATGCCGAGCGTCTGGCCGGCCCGCAAGGTCAGGTCGATGCCGTCCACCGCCTTGACGTGATCGACGGTCCGTCTCAGCAACCCCTTCTTGATCGGAAACCAGACCTTGACCTGTTTGCCTTCGATGACGATCGGCGCCGCATCGTCCGTCTCCGGCGGCGCGCCGCTTGGTTCGGCAGCCAGGAGATGTTTCGTGTAGTCATGGGACGGAGCAGTGAACACGTCTTCCGTCACGCCTGATTCGACGATGCGGCCCCCGGTCATCACACAGACACGATCGCTGATCTTGCGGACGATCCCGAGATCGTGCGTGATGAACAGCATCGACATGCCGTATTCCTGTTTCAGCTCGTCGAGAAGCGCCAGGATCTGTGCCTGCACCGTTACGTCCAGAGCCGTTGTCGGTTCGTCGGCGATCAGCAGTTTCGGACGGTTGGCGAGCGCCATGGCGATCATCACGCGCTGGCGCTGCCCGCCGGAAAGCTGGTGCGGATAGGAGGCGAGGCGTTGTTCCGCGTCGCGTATGCCGACCTGCTCCAGCAGTTCAAGCGTCCGCGCTTTGGACGCTTTCTCGCCCATGCCCTGATGAAGTTTCAGAACCTCGCCGATCTGCTTTTCGACAGTGTGGAGCGGATTGAGGGACGTCATGGGCTCCTGGAAAATAATGCCGATCTGGTTGCCGCGCACCTGTCGCATGCGTTTCTCGCCGGCGCTCAGAAGATCGCCGCCCTCGAACATGATCTTGCCCGACGGATGGCTTGCCGCCGGATATTGCAGGAGCTTGAGCACAGACAGCGCCGTGACCGATTTGCCGGAGCCTGATTCACCGACCAGCGCGACCGTTTCCCCGTTTGCGATGTCGAAGGACACGCGGTCGACGGCGAGCGTCTCGTTGTCGCCCTGACGAAAGAGCACGGACAGATCGCGTATGGTGAGCAGCGGTTCGGTCAACTGAATGTCTTTCGCGGGTCGAAGGCGTCGCGCGTGGCTTCGCCGATGAAGATCAGCAGAGACAGCATCAGCGAAATAATGACGAAGGCCGTGATGCCCAGCCAGGGCGACTGCAGATTGTTCTTGCCCTGCGCGATCAGTTCACCGAGCGACGGCGAGCCGGGCGGCAGGCCGAGTCCGAGGAAGTCGAGCGACGTCAGAGTCGCGATGGATCCCGACAGGATGAAGGGCAGGAAGGTCAGCGTCGCCACCATGGCGTTGGGCAGCAGGTGGCGATAGATGATTGTCGCGTTGCCAACGCCCAGCGCCCGCGCCGCGTTCACATATTCGAAATTGCGGGCGCGGAGGAATTCAGCCCTCACGACGCTGACGAAGGCGACCCAGGAAAACAGCAGCATGATGCCGAGCAGCACCCAGAATCCCGGCGGGAGGATGGAAGCGATGATGATCAGCACATAGAGCACCGGCACGGCCGACCAGATTTCGATGAAGCGCTGGAACGTCAGATCGATCCAGCCGCCGAAGAAGCCCTGAATTGCGCCGAGCCACACGCCGACGACGGCGGAGAGCCCGGTCAGGATCAGACCGAACAGCACGGATATCCGAAACCCGTAGATGGCACGGGCCAGCACGTCGCGCGCCTGGTCGTCGGTGCCCAGCCAGTTGAGATTGCCGAGCGTGCAATCCGGGTCGTCACTGCCCTCCAGATAGGCGGAACAGCGCTGTTCCTTGTCCATCAGCCAGAAGGGCGGGGTGGGCGCCGAATGGGGCACCTCGGAATTGCGGGTGAGATAGGAATAGCGGATCGGCGGCCACAGGATCCAGCCATTGTCCGTTATTTCCTGGTTGATCATCGGATCGCGATAGGCGGTCACGGCGTAGAAGCCGCCGAATTTCTCTTCCGGATAGTCGACGAGGACCGGAACCAGGAGTTCGCCCTTGTACCAGGCGAGCAGCGGCTTGTCGTTGGCGATGAATTCCGCGAACAGGCTGAGCACGAACAGCACGAGGAAGATCCACAGCGACCAGTAGCCGCGTCGGTTGGAGCGGAAATTCTGCCATCTTCGTTTCGTGGTTGGCGAGAAGAACCCTTTCGGAGGGCCATCGAGCGCCTTGGTTTTGTCGACCGTCTGTTCCATGTCAGACGTCCCGCCGCTCGAAATCGATCCGTGGATCGATCCAGGTGTAGATCAGGTCCGAGACAAGGCCCACCACCAGCCCCATCAGAGAGAAGATGAACAGCGTCGCGAAAACAACCGGATAGTCGCGGTTGATCACAGACTTGTAGCCGAGCAGCCCGAGGCCATCGAGATTGAATATGGTCTCGATTAGCAGCGATCCGGAAAAGAAGGAGGAGATAAACGCCGCTGGAAAGCCGGCGATCACGATCAGCATGGCGTTGCGGAAGACATGACCGTAAAGAACCTGATTCTCTGTCAGTCCCTTGGCGCGCGCCGTCGTCACGTACTGTTTCCTGATTTCGTCGATGAAGGAATTCTTGGTCAGAAGCGTCGTTGTCGCAAAGGCCGCCAGTGAAAGCGCAAGCAGTGGCAATGTCAGGTGCCAGAAATAGTCGAGGATTTTTTCCCACCAGGAAAGGTCCGAAAAATTCTCCGACACGAGACCGCGCAGCGGAAACACGTCAAAGAACGAACCGCCGGCAAACAGCACGATCAGCAGTATGCCGAACAGGAAGCCGGGTATGGCGTAGGCGATGATGATCACGCCGGACGTCCATATGTCGAACCGCGACCCGTCCGTCACAGCCTTCTTGATCCCCAGCGGCACCGAGATGATGTAGGAAATGAGCAGGATCCAGATCCCCAGCGAGATGGAAACCGGTAGTTTCTCCTTGATCAGATCAATGACCGAAATATCGCGAAAGAAGCTCTCTCCGAAATCGAAGCGCATGAAATCCCACATCATTATGAAAAAGCGTTCCGTGGGCGGCTTGTCGAAGCCGAATTGTTTTTCGAGCTTTTTGATAAAGTCCGGATCGAGACCTTGCGCGCCCCGGTAGCTTGACGACGCGTCAGCGCCGCCCGCCGGCTGGTTCTGGAAATCGCCGCCGCCGGAAATTCTCTCGGTCGCGGAATTGCCCTGTCCGGAAAGGTCCGCCAGGATCTGCTCCACAGGCCCGCCGGGCGCAAATTGCACGACGAGGAAAGACAGGGCCATGATTCCGATCATCGTCGGAATGATCAGGAGCAGCCGTCGAACGATATAGGCGCCCATCAGCGCTTATCCTTGCCGGTTGCGAATGCCGTCATTCGATTCAATCTGTTCCCGTCCCGCTCTGGCTTCATCTGCCGATCGCACGCGCCTTTTCTTCGTCGAGCCACCACAGTGATTCGACAGGCCACCCGTAGTCCGGCTTTGTAACAGGGAATCCGAACATGTCCCAGAATGCAACCTTGTGGTCCGCCGAATACCAGTTCGGAATCCAGTCAAGCCGCGCTCTTTCGACACGATCGAGCGCGCGCATGGCTATCACCAGCTCTTCGCGGCTTTGGGCTTTGCCGACATGAGCGAGCAGATCGTCATAGACGCCGCTTTGTGCGCCCGGATAATTGTTTGAACCCTCGACGGCCGCAAAGGAATCGGAAAACATCGACGCCAGATTTTCCCGGGTCGGCGTGGCGCCCATTGACAAGGCAAGGCCCACCATGTCGAAATCGAACGTTTCGAGCCGCGACTGGAATTGCACCGGATCGACCAGTCGGACCGAGGTTTCGATGCCCACCCGACGCATGTTTTCCACCAGGCCAGACAAAACCCGCTCGAAGACTGGCGACCGGATCAGGATTTCCACCGACAGGGTCTCGCCATCCTTCTTCAATACCTGCCCGTCACGCGTCCAGCCCGCTTCGTCGAGAAGGGTCACAGCCTGCCGGAGCAGGGCGCGGTCGCGCCCGGATCCATCCGAAACGGGCTGCGTCACGGCTTCGCCGAAGGCGGCTTCCGGCAGCCTCTCTCTCAGCGGTTCGAGGATGGCAAGTTCTGCCTCCGTTGGCATGCCGGTCGCAACGAACTCGGACTTCTCGAACAGGGATTGCGACCGCTCATAGGCGTTGTAGAAGATCTTGTCGTTGGTCCACCGAAAGTCGAAGCAAAGATTGATCGCCTGCCTGACGCGCCAGTCGGAAAAGCGCGCGCGGCGCTGGTTAACCGGCCAGGCCTGCATCATTGGACGACGCTCGGCGGGAAAGGTTCGCTTGATCACGCGGCCCTGTGTGATGGCCGGAAAATTATATTCGGTCGCCCAGCTCTTGGAGGTGAACTCCTCGCGAAACTGGATCTCGCCCTTCTTGAACTGCTCGAAACCGGCCTGCCGGTCGGCGAAGAATTCGATGCGCAACGTGTCGAAATTGTTCTGGCCCCGGACAGTCGGCAGATCCCGGCCCCAGTAATCTTCGACGCGGCCATATTCGATGAAGCGGCCGGCGTCCACGCGCGACGGCCGATAGGCGCCGGAAGAGAGTGGAATGTCGAGCGTGCTGGAGTCGAAAGGACGGTCGGAGTAGTAGGCCTGCGACAGCACCGGCATTTCGACGGCGGCGAGGATCGCGTTTGCAGACTGGTCGCCGCTGAAACGTAGCTCCAATGTGCGCTCGTCGATATCGACGGCTTCGGTCATCTCCCGCAGCGTGATGACGATATTGGGATGACCCTCTTCCTTGAGTAGATTGTAACTGTAGGCCGCATCTGCGGCGGTCACCGGGGATCCGTCATGGAACCGGGCTTCCGGCCGCAATCCGAACCGCCAGACATTGCGGTCTTCGGAGACCTCGACCCATTCGGCCAGGTGGCAATATTGCGCGTCTGGTTCGTCGAGCGCTCGCACCATCAGACTGTCGAAGCACAGTTCCATGCGCGGCGGCGCATCGCCGCGCAGTATGAAGCTGTTCAGCGTATTGAATGTCTGGACGTTCTGGTTGTACTGCCAGTTCGGCGGCTGGAAATTGAAAATGCCGCCTTTTGGGGCCTGCGGGTCGACATAGTCGAAATGCGTGAAATCGGCCGGATATTTCAGGTCTCCGAAAGCCGAAATACCGTGCAGGCGTGTATTGCCCGGAACTTGCGCGAAGGCGAAACGCGCCGGCGTCAACATGCCGGCGGCGCCAAGCCCGGAGGTGAGAAGGAAAGTACGACGGTCCATAGCCGCCATCAGTCCGTCGCCTTCTTCGACCACCAGATCGAAGGAAAGCCGAGCGAATAGGTCGGCAGCGGTTCCGGAAAGGCCAGGAAACTCCAATAGGCCAGGCGCGCCTTTCTCAATGTGTAGGACGGAACGACATAGCGGCCGGCAAGCAGCACCCGGTCGAGCGCCTTCGCAGCGGCCACCAGCGTGTCGCGGTCTTCGGCGAAGACGATCTTTTCGATAAGCGCGTCGACGCCCGGATCGGAAATGCCGGCGTAGTTCGCCGAACCTTCCCGGTTCGCCGCAGCCGAGCCCCAATATTCCATCTGCTCATTGCCGGGCGACAGCGACTGGCCCCATCCGCTGTAGATCACATCGAAGTCCCGGCTGCGCTCGCGGTTTGTGTATTGCGCCGGATCGACGGAGCGCACCGTCGCCTCGACGCCGATCCGCTTCAGGTTCTGGGCGTAGGCCTGGGCGACGCTCTCGATAATCGGACCATTGAGCAGGATCTCGAAGCCGAAAGGCTCGCCGGTTTCGATGTTGACCATCTTGCCGTCGCGGATTTCATAGCCGGCTTCGCCGAACAGGCGAATGGCCTCGCGAAGATTTTTGCGCTGGTTGGCGCGGTCGCCGCCGACCGGGTTCTTGTATTCTTCGGTAAAGACCTCTTCGGGCACAAGGTCGCGCACCGATTCGAGTATTTCCAGTTCCTTTCCCTGAGGAAGGCCGCTGGAGGCAAGTTCGCTTCCGTAGAAATAGCTGCCGATGCGCTCATACTGATCGAAGAACTGGGTGCGATTGAGCTCCTCGAAATCGAAGACCTGGATCAGCGCTTCGCGCACGCGCGAATCCTTGAACTTGTCGCGCCGCAGATTGGGAATGAAACCGACCATGACGCCCGAGGACCGGTAGGGGTTCTCGAACATGTCGCGGACGATCCGCCCGTCCTCGACCGCGGCGAAATCGTAGCCATTGGCCCAGCGTTGCGCCCTGTTCTCGAGCCAGAAATCGACCTTTCCGGCCTTGAAGGCCTGAAATTCGGAATCCCTGCTTGTGAAATATTCGTATTGAAGCTTGTCGAAATTGTTGCTGCCTACATTGACCGGCAGATCCTTGCCCCAATAGTCCTCGACCCGCTCGAAGACCACCGTGGAGCCGGGCGATACGCTGGTGATCTTGTACGGTCCCGATCCCATCGGGATTTCGAGAGTGGTGCGCTCGATGGAGCGTTGCTCGCCCTTGTCGTTGATTCCTTCCCACCAGTGTTTCGGCAGAATAAGGAGCTGGCCGACAATCTGCGGAAGTTCCCGGTTGTTCTTTTCGTCGAAGGTGAAGGTGACGTCGCGCTCTCCGGTCTTCTCGGCGCCGGTGACATGCTGATAGTAGAAATGCCTCTGGGGATCGAGTTCGACGACCTTTTCGAAGCTCCAGATCACGTCCTCGGGCGTGACGGGTGTTCCGTCGTGCCAGCGCGCGCCCTCTCTCAGGCGATAGGTCGCCGAGGAATAGTCGTCGGGAAAGCTGACCGCCTCTGCAAGCAGTCCGTATTCTGAGTTGATCTCGTCCATGGACGAGGTCAACAGCGTTTCGAAAACGAGGCCGAGGCCTTCGGCGAGATCGCCCTTGGCGAGCAGCGGGTTGAACGTGTCGAACGTGTCATTGGCAGATACCCGCACCTCGCCGCCCTTCGGCGCATCCGGGTTGACGTAGTCGAAACGCTGGAAATCAGCTGGATATTTCGGCGTCCCGATCAGCGACGACGCATGACGCCACACCATGTCGTCGGCGACCGCGGCCGGGGGGAGGAGGTTGAGAACTGTGAAGCCGGCCACGATGCCGGCAAGGATGGCGGGACTGCGTCTGGATAGAGAACGAACCGTCACCGTGATCTCCCGTTGTGTGAGGCGTCATTGCTGTCGTTTAGTACATAAACAAAAGCAATAGTCGGTCAATGTATCGACCCATGAAGGTCAAATGTGACGAAGAACGGGCAAAAATTATGAACAATCGGTAAGGTTCGCCGATACGAAAAAGGCCGGGCGCGGGCCCGGCCTCATCGAGGATTGTTTTTTTTCAACGTCAGTTCGAAGATTCGGTTTCCGTTGCCGTCGGCTCCGCTGCTTCTTCTTCCAGCGCGTCGACATCGGTCGTCACGGCGTCGGCGCCCTCTGCGGCCGCCTCATCCAGCGTCTTGGATTCCTCGGCCTTTTCTTCCGCCGTTTCGGCAGGCGTCATTCCGGAGGAGCCGGACATGTCTTCGGCCGCGGTCGCATCGCTGGCGGCCTCCGGCGTGGCTGACGCTTCAGTCGCTTCCGGTGTCGTTTCGGCTTCCGCGGCCTCGGGCTCAGGCGTGGGGAGCGGCAGCAGTTCAGGCGCCTGTTCCCTCAAGTAAGCAATCACATTGGCGCGATCTTCCGGCTTTTTCAGGCCGGCGAAGCTCATCTTGGTGCCGCTGAGGAATTTCTTCGGATTGTCCAGGAACTCGCTGAGATTCTGGTACATCCAGTGGGTTTCGCCGCCAGCAGCGTATTCGACCATGGCCGGCGAATAGGCGAAGTCCGGGGCGCTGGCCACCGGTCGACCAAGCACATGCCACAGGTTGGGGCCGACCTTGTTGGCGCCGCCATCATCGACTGTGTGGCAGGACTGGCACTTCTTGAAAACATTGGCGCCGGCCTCGGCGCTGGCGCCCGCCATCAGGGTTGCGATCTGGAATGGACCCGCATCTTCCTTGCCACCGGCTTCCCCGCCCCCTTCGGTCACCTCGATCTCGAAGCCTTCCTTGACCGGTTCCCTGGTGTGGAAAATGGCGTCGGAAGCGATCGACACGGTCATGACAACGAAAACCACCGTGAGAAAAGCGCCGGCGATTGCGTTGAAATAAGAGCTGTTCATCTTCGGGGGCTCCATGTTATGCCGGTCCTTCCCCGAAACCGGCACAAGTCTCGATTTGGCGCGGAACCTATGTCTTTTGCCTTGCTGTTGCAACACTGTTTATAACCGCTCCAGAAAGTGACTTCCAGCCCGCGAAGCAGAACCGGTCCCCAGATGTCGTCCAGCAGCAATATTGTCCTGATTCCCGCGCGCATGTCCTCGACGCGGCTGCCTGGCAAGGTGCTCGCCGACATCGGTGGAAAACCGATGATCGTCCAGGTGGCCCTGCGCGCCCGCGAAGCCGCAATCGGCCCGGTTGCGATCGCGACCGACAGCCGCGAGGTGGCGGACGCCGCACGACGCGAAGGCTTTGAGGCGATCCTTACCCGGCCCGATCATCCATCCGGATCGGATCGTGTTTTCGAGGCCCTGCAAGCCCTTGATCCTGATGGAAAAATAGAAACAATTGTGAACGTCCAGGGCGATCTCCCCACGGTGCGTCCGGAGACGATTCGCGCGGCTTTCGCGCCTCTCGAAAATCTGCAGACAGATATTGCAACCGTTGCAGCGGTGATTTCGGAGGCGGAAGAAAAAACCAATCCGAACGTCGTCAAGGTGGTCGGGTCTCCGCTGTCGGAGAAAAGGCTGAGGGCTCTGTACTTTACCCGCGCAACCGCGCCTCACGGCGACGGGCCGCTCTACCACCACATTGGCCTTTACGCCTGGCGCCGCGACGCTTTGTCCCGGTTCGTCTCGTTACCGCGATCGACGCTCGAAACGCGGGAATCGCTCGAACAACTTCGCGCGCTTGAGGCCGGAATGCGCATCGACGTGGAAATCGTCGGCGAGGTTCCGCTGGGAGTCGACACCGGGCCCGATCTGGAGCGCGCGCGGCAAATTCTTGCCGATCCTCACGCGTTCGGCTAAAGCGCAGACATAATACGACAAACAATCAGGGCAGGAAAATGAACAGGATCTCGTTTCAGGGTGAATACGGCGCCAATTCGGACATGGCTTGCCGCGACATGTTCGCCGAGATGGATCCAATGCCCTGCCGGACTTTCGAGGACGCCTTCAACGCCGTGAAAAGCGGCGAGGCGCAACTCGCGATGATCCCGATCGAGAACACCATCGCGGGCCGCGTCGCGGATATCCACCACCTGCTGCCGGAATCAGGACTGCACATCGTCGGCGAATACTTCATGCCCATCCATTTCCAGTTGATGGTGGTCCCGGGCGGGAAGATCGAGGACATCAAGACGGTTCACAGCCATATCCATGCGCTCGGCCAGTGCCGCAAGATCATGCGCGAAAATGGCTGGCAGCCGGTTGTCGCCGGCGACACTGCGGGCGCGGCGCGCCTTGTCGCCGAAAAGGGAGATCCGTCCATGGCGGCGCTTGCGCCGCTTCTGGCCAGGGACATGTACGGCCTCGATATCCTGATGGAAAACGTCGAGGACACCGACGACAACGTCACCCGGTTCGTCATCCTGTCGGCGGAAAGCGTCATGGCGCCGCGCGAGCGCGACGAGGACCTCATCGTCACGACGTTCATCTTCAACGTGCGCAACCTTCCGGCGGCGCTCTACAAGGCGATGGGCGGTTTCGCCACCAATGGCGTCAACATGACGAAGCTTGAAAGCTATCAGCTGGAAGGGCGATTCACCGCGACCCAGTTCTACGCCGATATTGAGGGCCATCCCGATGATCTGAACGTGTCGCGGGCGCTCGAGGAACTGGGTTTCTTTTCCACAAAGGTGAGGGTGCTCGGCGCCTACAAGGCGCATCCTTTCCGCTACGAGCAGGACCGCAACGGTTAAAGCCGCGTGCGCGCCCGCATCGCGGCCGACAGCGTGCCCTCGTCGAGATAGTCGAGTTCGCCGCCCACCGGAACGCCGTGCGCCAGTCGTGTGACGGAAAGATCAAGGCCTTCAAGCTGATCGGTGATGTAGTGGGCGGTCGTCTGGCCTTCCACCGTCGCGTTGACGGCGATGATGATCTCCTTGACGTCGCCGCCTGAAGCCCGCTCCACCAGCGCCTTGATGTTGAGATCGTCGGGACCGACGCCGTCGAGCGGTGACAGCGTGCCGCCAAGCACGTGGTAGAGCGCGTTCAGCGCGCCAGCCCGTTCCAGGGCCCAGAGATCGGCGACATCCTCGACCACGACGATCACGCTGCGATCGCGCCGCGGGTCGGTGCAGATCGTGCAGGGGTCGCTGGTGTCGACATTGCCGCAGGTCGAACAGACGCCGACATGATCGTAGGCCTCGCGCATTGCGTCGCCGAGTGGGCCCAGCAACTGGTCCTTCTTCTTGATCAGGTGCAGGGCGGCGCGGCGCGCCGAGCGCGGCCCGAGCCCCGGCACCTTGGCCAGCAGCTGGATAAGTTTTTCGATCTCGGGTCCGGCGACGCTTTTGCTCATACCTGCCTTTCTAGCCTGATTCGAGACGAATGGCAGCGCAGGAGTTGGCGGAAGACCGGTGGCGTTTGCCGGCCGGCCACACTATGTGTGATCAGGATTTTGAATGATGCGCAAAGCATCGATGGGATGAAAAGATGACGAAAACACTCAAGGTCGCCGTCCAGATGGACCATGTCTCAACGATCCAGATTGCGGGCGATTCGACCTTTGCCATGTGTCTGGAAGCCCAGCAGCGCGGCTATGAGCTGTTCCATTACACGCCGTCGCAGCTGTCGCTGTTCGACGGCAAGACCATCGCCACGATGGAGCCCATGACCCTGCAGGACAGAGAAGGCGATCACTACACCCTCGGCGAACCGCGCCGCGTCGAGCTCGCCGCCATGGATGTGGTGCTGCTGCGTCAGGATCCGCCCTTCGACATGTCCTACATCACCTCGACGCATCTGCTCGAGCGCGTTCATCCCGAAACGCTGGTGGTCAACGATCCGGCCTGGGTGCGCAATTCTCCGGAAAAGATCTTCGTGACCGAGTTTCCGGACCTCATGCCAAAGACACTGATTACAGCCGATCCGAAGGAGATTGTCGCCTTCCGCAAGGAAATGGGCGATATTATCATCAAGCCCCTCTACGGAAATGGCGGCGCCGGCATCTTCCATCTGAAGAACGACGACCGCAACCTCTCTTCGCTGCTGGAACTGTTTGCCGAGATGTATCGCGAACCGCTGATCGCGCAGCAATATCTTCCGGCGGTGAGACAAGGCGACAAGCGCATCATCCTCATCGATGGCGAGCCGGTCGGTGCAATCAATCGCGTGCCGTCCGAAACCGATTCGCGATCCAACATGCATGTCGGCGGCCGCGCCGAACCGTCTGAGCTCACGCAACGCGAGGAGGAGATTTGCGCCCGTATCGGCCCGTCCTTGCGCGAACGCGGTTTCCTCTTCGTCGGCATCGACGTGATCGGCGACTGCATGACGGAAATCAACGTGACCTCGCCGACCGGCATTCGCGAGGTGAAAAAATTTGGCGGGGCCGATATCGCCGCCCTGTTGTGGGACGCCATCGAAGCGAAAGTCGCTGTTTGACGTACAAATGGAACGCGCCGCAAAAGCGGCGCGAACAGTGAGTTAAAACTCGGGCGTTTTTGACTACTGGACGACGGGTCCGCTGCGAACACGCGGACGTTCCGGCAGGTCAAGCTCCTCGTCCGGTGCGCCGGGCGTTGCGAAATCGAAGGCCTTGTACAGGCGCACGCCGAAGACATGCGAGCCGACGCTGTCCTCGTCCACATAGGCGTAGCCGAGCGTCAGATCGAGACCATTGTCGAACTCGTAACCGCCGGAAAGCTGGACGAAGGATGTGTCCTCCGAACCGCCGCCATCGAGATTGATGTCGCGAAGCGCGCCGGCGAGTTCGCCATGCCAGGAGCCATTGCTGAGTTCCAGACCGGCGGTGAAGTAGGTTCCGTCATCGAGCGTGCCGCCGATATTGTTGAAATAGGCCACTTCCCCGGTGACGTTCATGGTGACGCCGTTGGCGTATTCGTTTTCGTAAGCCAGACCGAAAACATAACCGGTCTGGTCGGCGACATCGCCGATTCCTGCGGAAAGATAGGTAAAACCGAGATTGTAGCTGAGGCCGGGCAGCGCCGTCATCTCCTCGCCGCTGAGGGCGACTGCGTAATTGTTGAACCTTTCGGTATTGGCCGACCCGCCGTCGGACAGCGAGACGCGGCCGCGATTCGTAATCAGCGATTCGGACAGCACCGTCGTATCGGCGAAGAAGGTGTTGGCGGCGAGCGTGTGGGTGCCGGCGTCGCCCAGTTCGAAGTCATAGGCAAAGCCCAGTGCGATCATCTCGGTGATCTCGTAATCCTCGGCCAGCGAGGTGCCGTAAAGACCGGGCGTGTTGTCCCACGCCTGTCCGAACTCGGGACCGTATTTACCGGCGAGCAGCGACAGCCCACCGACATCGGCTTGCAGATGGATTGTATCCATATAGAGCCCGACATCTTCGAAATAGCTGTCCTCTTCCGGATCCTCGAGCTGCTCCATGGTCAGGCCGACAACGACCTTGAAATACTCGTTCAGACCGAGTTCGGCGACGAACCCGATTGTCGGATAGAGATTGTTGAATTCGGCGTCGGGATCGTCGGAATTAAAGACGAGGTCGTTTTCCAGTTCCACTTCCAGTTCGGCGATGATGAATGGATAGCTGACGGTCTGGACAGCGGGAGCGGTGACAATCTCCACCTCCGTCAGATCGGCTGCGATCGCCTGCCCGCCGAATGTGGCTGCGCCAACGAGCGCCAACATCGCGACCACCGGCTTGACGGGGCTTAAGAGCGTCGACCCGATCAGGTTGCGCGTGTTGAAATTCGAGTCCCTCATAGACCTCTCCTGTCCGATTGTCGGGATATTCTGATAATGCAAATCATTCTCATCCGCACTGTACTGTTTGCAGAATTGGAGATCAAGCTTTAATGAGAATGCGACTCAAATGCATTTGACGCCAATTCGTGTCTGGCGCCGGCCGAGTGCTCAGGATGTCGTATCCCCCAAGATCCCCTTGTGTGACCGTGCCGAAACCGCAGGCTTCAAATAATGATACGTAATAACATAACGTATCTTCTACGACAGGCTCTGTCCATCGGTATTTCATTAGCCGGTTGACAATTTTCGGGTAAAGCGGCCGCACAGTCGCCATTAGCGAATGCTAATTTTCTAGAAGTGCTTTAGCGGAGTGTCAATTGCAAACATGACAAAAATTATCATGATAAATGCGACCGTATGTCGCTTGCGCTGAGACCCTGTCGCCCGTGTCAGGAAGAGGTTTCCAGCCAATCGCGGATCAGGTGATGCGCGATTGCTCCCGGCGGCGGTGAATTGAGGGTCCCGCTTCCCACCCGTCGCGAGAGAATCTCGGCCGTTTCTTCCCGATTGAACCAGCGGCAGTCTTCCAGTTCCCGCGTATCGGCCACGATGCGGTCGCTGAGCGCTTCTCCGTAGCAGCCGATCATCAGCGAATGCGGCATCGGCCAGGGTTGCGACGCATGATAGCGTACGGCGCCGATCCGGATGCCCGATTCCTCCAGGGTTTCGCGCCGAACCGCTTCCTCGATTGTTTCGCCCGGCTCCAGAAAGCCGGCAAGGCAGGAAAACATGCCCGGCGCAAAATGCGGGCTGCGGCCAAGCAGGCAGCGATCCGTCTTTTCGTCGATGGCCAACATGATGACGACCGGATCGGTCCGCGGAAACATCTGGTTGCCGCAGGAGGGGCATTCGCGCCGATAGCCGCCGGCGCGCGGTTGTGTCTTTTCGCCGCAACGTCCGCAAAAGCGGTGCGACATCGTCCAGGCGAGGAGGCTCGCGCCTTGTGCGAGTTCCCCGAGTTCGCTCCCGCGGACGAGACCCTGCATGTAGATCGAGCGATGATCGATGGCTTTGATTGTGTCCGGGAGGTCATCCGGATCCCGCTTCACCGGAACCGCCAGCCGCGGCGCGCCGGAGTCTGTATAGCCAAGCACAACGGCGTTTTCGAAATCCGGCGAAAGCGCGTCCAGATCGGCGATGTCGTGAAGCGCGTCGAAACCCTCTCCATTCATCGCCAGATAGGCCCGGCCGCTGCGCATGGCGAAGGCCATGGCCCCGGCAGTGGCGAGCGCCTCTTCGAGCACGCCGTCGTCGCGATGTTCCGAACGACGTTCCAGCCGGTTTCCTGCAAAGGCGACGAAACTGCTCGGTTCCGGCCCGTTCCCGTTAAAAAGCGACAATGTTTCTTTTCCTAAAGTGCGTCCACGATGGCGGCTTTCAACCCGTCGGCTTCTCCACGATCATAGGGGATAGCCGTTCCAACGCCCCAGACCGGTTTCGGCCAGGCCGCGTCGTCGGTTCTGCGCGCGATCACATGAAAATGGAGCTGGCGGACCTGATTGCCAAGCGCGGCGACGTTGATTTTAGCGCAGCCCGTAACCTGCTTGAGCGCGCGGGCTATTTCGCAGGTTTCGAATGTCAGGAGAGTCTGGTCGAGTGGCGTCAGGTGGTAGATCTCCTCGGCTTCCGGTCTCTGCGGGATCAAAAGCAACCAGGGCCAGCGACTGTCGTTCATCAGCCGCAACTGGCAAAGACCCAGTTTCGAGACGAGCATGCTGTCGGCTTCCAGCACCCGATCCAGCTTGAATGCACTCATACAGTTTCCACCCCGGTTTCTTCTTCTGGCGAACCAGTTGCCGTAGCGTAACAGTTTTTTCTGCGATTGGCTTGCATTTCTGCGCCCGATTGACGATATGGGACGCGGGAGGTTGGTGGTGGACGAGCCACTCGCCAACCGGGTCAGGTCCGGAAGGAAGCAGCCCTAACGAGCCAGGCACGGGTCGCCGTGCCAGCCTCCCACCCACCTTGATATCCACAGAATGCCCGGTCCTCCACCCCGGCGCCGCCTTTGCGCCGTGATCGCAGTCCGCCGCTATTGACTTGGCGCCGCCCGCAGGGCGATGCTTTCTCCATGCGGACGTAACGCAATATCCGGAGCGGATTTTGCTCCGGCGCCGCCTTTCGTATTGATTGCACGCGCCGCAATCCGTTATGTCGGGCGGAACCGTCCGGGGAGCATTGATGAACGACGTCACGCAGGGTTATCGCGTACTGGCCAGAAAGTACCGTCCGCGGGATTTTGGCGACCTCATCGGCCAGGCGCCGATGGTGCGCACCCTGACGAACGCTTTCGAAACGGATCGCATCGCCCAGGCCTACATGTTGACCGGCGTGCGCGGCGTCGGCAAGACGACGACGGCGCGCATTCTCGCCCGCGCCCTGAACTACCGGACCGAGACCATTGATCGACCGACCGTCGACTTGAGCGAAACCGGCGAGCATTGCGAAGCGATCATGGCGGGCAGCCATGTCGACGTCATAGAAATGGACGCGGCGTCCCACACCGGCATCGACGACATTCGGGAAATAATCGAGCAGGTTCGCTACAGGCCGGTCTCCGCGCGCTACAAGGTCTACATCATCGACGAGGTGCATATGCTATCGACGCAGGCCTTCAACGGTCTGCTGAAAACGCTGGAAGAGCCGCCTGAACACGTGAAGTTCATCTTCGCGACGACCGAGATCCGCAAGGTGCCCATCACGGTGCTGTCGCGTTGCCAGCGCTTCGACCTGCGCCGTATCGAGGCGGCCGAACTGATCGATCATTTCCGCTCCGTCGCCGGCAAGGAAGGCGTCGCCATCGACGACGAATCGCTCGCCATGATCGCGCGTGCGGCGGAGGGTTCGGTGCGCGACGGCCTGTCGCTGCTCGACCAGGCGATCGCCCATGGCGGCGGCGCGATAGAGGCCGAGACGGTGCGCGGCATGCTTGGCCTCGCAGACCGGACCCGGATCGTCGACCTGTTCGAACAGGTCGTCGGCGGCGCCGTGGCGGATACGCTGGGCACCTTCCGCGATCTCTACGATTCCGGCGCCAATCCGGTCGTCGTCCTGACTGACCTGGCCGATTTCACCCATCTCGTCATCCGGTTGAAATTCGTCGCCGGCGCGGCCGACGATCCTGCCCTCAACGAAGTCGAGCGCAAACGCGGCGCCGAGTTCGCTGGAAAACTATCCGTGCCGGTTCTGTCGCGTCAGTGGCAGATGCTGCTCAAGGGCATCGCCGAGACGGAGCAGTCGAACCGCCCGGTCAGCGCTTGCGAAATGGTGCTCATCCGGTTGACCCACGCCGCCAACCTGCCTTCGCCGGAAGAGGCGGCGCGCAGCCTGGACAAGGCGGTTTCGAACGCTGCGCCGTCTCCAGGCGGACCTGCCCCGTCGGGAACGTCGTCCTCTGCGCCGGTCTCAACGTCGGCCGTGTCTGTGGAGGCGCCCGTGTCCACGACGGTTCCAGGCAATGGCGAGCCGGTCGCGCTGCGGCGCGTCAACGGCGACGCTGATCCGCGGCCGGAGCCCGCGTCGCTGGAAACCGCCGAAGCCGCGCCGGAAGTGGCGATCGCCTCCTTGTCCGAACTGGCGGAACTCGCAGGCAGCCACCGCGACCTGAAACTCAAGGCGATGATCCGCCGCTATCTGCGGCCCGTACGCATCGAGCCCGGCCGGCTGGAAATCGCACTGCATGACGATACGCCGCGCGCCTTCATCGGCGAGCTCGACGGACGGCTGAAGGAATGGACCGGACGACGCTGGATCATCTCGATCAGCCGCGAACCCGGCGGGCAGACGCTGGAAGAGATCGATTCCGAACGCCACGACAAGCGGGTGCGCGACGCCGGCGAAGATCCGGATGTCGCCGCAATCCTCGCGCAGTTTCCCGGCGCCCGGATCCGCGACGTGCGAATCCGCGTTGACGAACAGGACGAATTGCCTTCAGAGCATCAAAGCGAGGAAGGAGACATCCTTCCCGAGGCGTTCGAAGAAGACTGAGACATGACACCAATCTAATGGAGACAAGCAATGCGCGACCTCATGGGAATGATGGGCAAGGTCAAGGAAATGCAGGAGAAGATGGCCGGTCTCCAGGAGCAGTTCGAGTCGATGCAGGTTGAGGGAACATCCGGCGGAGGCCTGGTCACCGTCACCCTGAACGGCAAGGGCGTCATGTCGGCGCTGAAGATCGATCCGTCGCTCATCAAGGATGACGAGGCGGAAATACTCGAAGACCTGATCCTTGCAGCCCACAATGACGCCAAGTCGAAAGTCGAGGCGGCGGTTCAGGAAAAGACCCAGGAACTCACCGCCGGCCTGCCGATCCCGCCCGGCTTCAAGCTGCCGTTCTGATCCCGGTATCCGGATAGCGCCGCCTCTGCGGCGCTATCAATGTCTCAGCTCTACTGCGCGGCTTTCAACTCGCGCCGCCTGGCGTGCAACACCGGTTCGGTGTAGCCGTTGGGCTGTTCGCGACCTTTGAGCACCAGATCGAGCGCCGCCTGAAACTCGATGGAGTCGTCGAAACGGCCCGCCATCGGGACATAGGCGGGATCGCCGGCGTTCTGTTCGTCGACAACAGCCGCCATGCGTTTCATCGTTTCGACGATCTGGTCTTCGCCCACAATCCCGTGATGCAGCCAGTTGGCCATGTGTTGGGACGAGATGCGCAGGGTGGCGCGGTCTTCCATCAGGCCGATATTGTTGATGTCAGGCACCTTGGAGCAACCCACTCCCTGGCCGACCCAGCGAACGACGTAACCAAGGATGCCCTGCGCATTGTTGTCAAGTTCGTGCTGGATATCCTCCGGCGTCCAGTTCGGGCGATCGCTCACCGGAATCGAGAGAATGTCGTCAAGCTTCGCTTTCGGACGATCGCGCAGGCGCGCCTGCACATCGGCGACGTCGATCGCGTGATAGTGTGTCGCGTGCAGCGTCGCCGCCGTCGGCGAAGGAACCCAGGCGGTGTTGGCGCCGGCTTTCGGATGGCCGATCTTCTGTTCGAGCATCGCCGCCATGAGGTCCGGCATCGCCCACATGCCCTTGCCGATCTGCGCATGGCCGGAAAGCCCGCATTCGAGTCCGGTGTCGACGTTCCAGTCCTCATAGGCGGAAATCCATGGAGCCTGCTTCATGTCGCCCTTGCGGATCATCGCGCCGGCTTCCATCGAGGTGTGGATTTCGTCTCCGGTGCGGTCGAGGAAGCCGGTGTTGATGAAGAAGACCCGCTCCTTCGCCTCGCGGATGCACTCCTTCAGATTGACCGTGGTGCGCCGTTCCTCGTCCATTATGCCCATTTTCAGCGTGTTGCGGGCAAGGCCGAGAATATCCTCGATGCGCGAGAACAATTCACAGGAAAAGGCGACTTCTTCCGGTCCGTGCATCTTCGGCTTGACGATATAGACGGATCCCTCGCGCGAATTGCCGCGCCGACCGTTCTCGCCGATATCGTGCAGGGCGATCATGGCGGTGACGAGCCCGTCCATTATGCCTTCCGGAATTTCAGCGCCGTCGCGGTCGAGGATCGCGGGGTTGGTCATCAGGTGGCCGACATTGCGCACCAGCATCAGCGAGCGGCCGGGCAGGGTCAGCGTCTCGCCGTTGCGGCCGGTATAGGTGCGGTCTTCGTTGAGGCGGCGGGTGAACGTCTCGCCTCCCTTGCTCACCTCTTCGGCCAGATCGCCCTTCATCAGGCCCAGCCAGTTGCGGTAGACCACCGCCTTGTCTTCCGCGTCCACAGCCGCGACGCTGTCCTCGCAGTCCATGATCGTGGTCATCGCCGATTCGAGAATGATATCGGAAATGCCCGCCGCATCGCCGCTGCCGACCGCGCTGTCCGGGTCGATGACAATGTCGAGATGCAGCCCGTTCTTCTTCAACAGAATCGAATCAGGCTTTTCGGGAGCGCCTGTGTAGCCGGCGAATTGCGCCGGGTTGGAAAGACCAGCGGCGGAGCCGTCGGCAAGCGTGATAACCAGTTCGCCGCCGGCGACCTTGAGGCCCGTGACGTCCGTCCAGTCTCCGCCGATCGGAACCGAGCGGTTCAGGAAATCTCGCGCCCAGGCGATGACCTTGGCGCCGCGCACGGGATTGTATCCCTTGCCTTTTTCGGTGCCGTCTTCTTCGGAAATCGCGTCGGTTCCGTAGAGCGCGTCGTAGAGCGATCCCCAGCGCGCGTTGGCGGCGTTGAGCGCATAGCGCGCGTTCATCACCGGCACGACGAGCTGCGGTCCGGCGATGGAGGCGATTTCCGGATCAACATTGGCGGTGGCGACCGCGAATTCCGGGCCTTCCGGCACAAGGTAGCCGATCTCCTTCAGGAAGGCCTTGTAGGATTCGAGGTCGGTGGGCTTGCCATTTTCGCGATGCCAGACGTCGATGGTCTCCTGCAGTTCGTCACGCCGCGCCAGCAATGCGCGATTGCGCGGTGCGAGCTGGTGAACGAGGTCCGACAGGCCGCTGAAGAATCGATCTGCGTCGACGCCCGTGCCCGGAAGCGCTTCGTCAACGATGAAATCATGCAGTTCGCGGTCGATCGTCAGGTCGTGGAGTTCGACAGTCGCCATGGTGTTCTTCCTGCTTTGGAGGTGAAAAAGATGCGCAGAATATAGCGGAGGCGCCCCGGTCCCTGTCAATTTGGCAATAATGGATAACATCTGTTCCAATCAAGAAATAATATATTGCATTTGGCCCTCCCGAGGAAATGTCTTAAACTTTCCGGAGGATTATAATTGTCTGTGGCTGGGGGGCCGCGTGTCCGACATTTTCAACCTCGACCTCTTCCTGAAATTCGCCATAGCGCTTGCAGCGCTTCTCAACCCGTTGCTTGGGGTGCCGGTCTTCCTGAAGATGACAAACGGTTTCCCGCCCGCGGAGAAACGCAAGGTCGCGCATGTGGTCGGCGTCACCATATTCGCCGCCTGCGTTGTAATACTGCTGATCGGTGAAGAGATACTGGCGTTTTTTGGCATCAGCATCCCGGGATTTCAGATTACCGGCGGCATCGTCATTCTCGGTCTCGGGTTGTCCCTGATCCGGAGCGATGACGGCGAGGCGGTGTCAGATCAGGGACAACCGGCTGAAGAGCGCCCGCGCCGCAACATCGCCGTCGTGCCGATGGCGATCCCGATCATGCTCGGACCCGGCGCCATCACGACGATCATCGTTTTTACTCAGCTCATGAACGACACGAGCGAACTGGTGACGATGGTTCCGGTTGTGCTGCTGATCAGCGTGATGGTGTGGTTGGGCCTGCTCTTTGCAGACGTCATTTCGAGGACCCTGGGCGATACGGTTATCAATATCGTGACGCGATTGATGGGGCTGGTGCTGGCTGCTGTCGCCGTCGAAATGCTTGTGGCCGGCATCGTCGCCTTTGCGAAACTGCACTTTCCGGCGCTGGTCGCCGGCGGGTGAGTCGCCCTTCCTGGATTGTGTGCTTGCGGGCGAACGAGTGGAGCAAATTTGACAATAGAGTCCCGCACGACGCGAACTTGTTTTTCAAATGTCAAACTACAAGCCCCAATAAAAACATTATCAGACTGGTGGTTCTGAAGATTCCGACATTTGCTCCAGGACGACCCGCATCGGGATGCAAATGCCGGAAGCGCACCACTAGTGCCCCCAAATCTAAAGTTCCTGTATGAGACAGCTGCTACAATGTAAGGAACTTCAAATCCACCACACTAGGAGAAGACGACCTGCATGTCGGTGTATTCGGCAAGACCTTCTTCGCCGAATTCAACGCCCAGACCGGATGATTTCACGCCGCCAAACGGCGCATTGGGCTGGATGGCCCCATGCTTGTTGACCCAGACCGAGCCGCATTGCATGTCCCGTGCGATCGCGCGGCCGCGTTCGATATCCGAAGTCCAGACAGAACCGCCCAGGCCGTTCTTGCTGTCATTGGCGGCGGCGATCGCTTCGTCCAGATCCCGGTATATGATGACCGGCAACGCCGGACCGAACTGCTCTTCGTCCACCAGGGGATCGCCGTTGTTCAGTTCCGCCACTATGGTCGGCGGGAAGAACAGGCCGTTGCCGGGTTCTCCGCCAAGCAGCGTGCGCCCTCGCTGCCTGGCGTCGTCGACAAGGCGCTTTACCTTGTCGAATTGCGTCTTGTTTTGCACCGGCCCCAGAACGGAGTTCTCGTCGAGTCCATTGCCCATCGGTATGGTTCGGGCGAAATCAACCAGCGCGGCGCACACTTCGTCATGAATGTCCTCGTGCACATACAGCCGTTTCATGGCCGCACATGTCTGCCCGTTGTTGATGAACGCGCCCCAGAATAGGCCTTCGGCGATCGCGGCGGGATCGACGTCCGGCAACACGACGCCAGCGTCATTGCCGCCCAGTTCCAGGGTCAGGCGCTTCATGGTCGTGGCGGCGGAGGCCATGATCTTCTCACCGGTAGCGCAGGATCCGGTAAAGACGATTTTCCGGACGCCGGGATGCTCGGAAATCGCCGCGCCGAGATTGAACGTTGCGTCCTCGCCGGAAATTGCGTTCACGACGCCCGCGGGCAGCACCTCGTTCATGATCTCGACCAGTCGCAAGGTCGCCAGCGGCGTATAGGGCGAGGGCTTGATGACGATCGTATTGCCGGTCCTGAGCGCCGGCAGAATGTGCCAAACGGCGATCAGCACCGGAAAATTCCACGGGGTGATGGAGCCCACGACCCCGATCGGTTTGCGGTGCAGCTCCACCCGTCCCTCGTTGTCGTCCTGCAATGTCTTGACCGGCAGCGATAATCCCGATGTGTGGGCGGCCCAGGCTCCCGCTCCCGCCAATTCCCAACGCGAGCCGAGCCCGTTGAGCGGTTTGCCCTGCTCGAGCGTGATGATCTGCGCGAGTTCTTCGGCGTGTTCGCTGATTTTTTCTGTGACAGCCTCGCAGGCCTCCCGCAGTTCGCTGTCCGGGCGGCGGGACCATGAGACGAATGCGTCGGACGCCGCTTCCACGGCTTCGTTGAGATCGTCGAGGGTCGCCGCCGGCGCCTCTCCGGCAATGCCGCCTGCTGGATTTGCGACTTCAAAGACAGAGGCCGCGCGTCTGGCGTGGCCGTTAATGGTCATGTGATAGGTCAAGTTATTCCTCCCCGGAAATGTTTCAGGCGTAAGCGCCGGAGCGCAATTCAGTTTGCAAGCGCATGATACCGGCTGGAAAAAAACACCAGCGGTTCAGCTTCGTCCTCATGGGTGCAGGCGCAAACGGCTCCAATGAGCAGGGTGTGATCGGCGACGGTAACGAAGCGCGTCGCTTCGCAGTCGAAATAGGCGATCGCATGCAATAGCTTGGGCATGCCGCCAGTGGGTTCGAACTCCGGCGCCGGCCCCGATGACGGCCGGCCTGCAAAATGAATCGACAGGTCCTTCCCGAACGCCGGCAGAATGTTGACGGCGAACTTGCCCGTGCTGCGTATGGCCTCGAGCGTACGACCTGTCTTGATGGAAATCAGAACAGTCGGAGGCGCCAGGCTGACGGAGGTGAAGCTGTTCGCCGTCATGCCGATTCTCTTGCCGGCTGCATCGACTGTGGTGACGACGGTCACCCCCGTCGTGAACCGCGAGACAGCTTGACGGAACTGCGAAAGTTCGGGATGTTCGATCATCTGAGGTCTCTAGACCTCAATCGGGAAGTGAAAGATCTGTGCGCCTTTCGGCGAGTAGTTCGCGACATCCTGCGCGACCTCTCCGCCGACGCTTGATTCCATCGCTGCGCCCATCGCTGCGCCGTCGTCGAAATAGGCCTGGAAGATGCAGAATACGTTGCCGCCGCCGACTGCGTCGGGATAGGCGTAATGATAGCGTGTTAAGCCGGGCAGCCTGGCGGCCAATGGCAAATGCTTTCCTTCGTAGTAGGTTTTGAAAGCTTCCGGGTCGTCCGGATGGGGATAGATCACGGTCAGACAATGCATGGATATGACCTCTTCTTATTCGGCCGCTCTGGCAGTGGCGGATCGCTCGATCCAGGACCGGATGCGCGTCGGCGAAGACAGATTGTCCCACTGGCGTTCCGGCCAGTTGAAGTTCTCGGTGAATTCGTCGCACAAAGCCTTGTTCTGGCTCATCGCGCCCAGAAGCATCTGCATTTCTTCAGACGGCGGCGGCATCATGAGATTGCTCCAGCGGGCGGCTCCGAGGCAGCGGTCGTTGCGCGCCATGTCGACATGTTCGACGAAACGTCGGTCGAGTGAAGGCGCCTTCATGATTTCCTCGCCCATCACGAACGCCGCATAGGAGGCAATATTGGCGCCCTGGCCGGTGACGGGATCCACCGTCACATGGACATCGCCGAGCGCAACGGCGAACTTGCCATTGTCGAACTCGACCGAGGTCTTGCGCACTGTCGGAACCAGGCCGCCCTGCAGCAGGTCATTCGGTTGACACAAATCGAACCGGGTCGTGTCGATACGATCGTAGACGGCCGGGTGATACTGTTCGAGACCCTCGAGCACTATCTGGCGGAAGGCGGCGGGTCCGTCGTCATATTTCGTTGTGACCGTCTGCTCGAGCGGCCCACCCGGAACGTTCTCCATCAGGAGAGCTGTTCCGATCCCATCGAAAGTTATCGTCGGAATGACGATCAGTTCGCCGGCGCCGGGGCTTAACGACAGGGTCACGTTCATGGGGTCGGTATGCCTGACGCCGGAATAGAGTCCGACGCTCAGCCGCCGTTGCGGCTGCTGGAACGGGCTTTCATCCGGATTGTGGCTGAAGATCGCCCCGAGAGGGCCTTTTCCGGTCGACACGACAAGCAGATCGAAGCGGTCCACGAGGGCGGCGATATCATCTTCCTCAATACGGCCATATTCGATGACGCCGCCCCGGTCGGTGAAATCCTCCATCAGCGCCGGAAGATAAATCCGGTAATCCACGGCGCGGGAGGGTTTGGAGAAATGGCCTGAAAAATTGAGCGGCGAGCCCGGAATATTCAGCCAGTGGTCGTGATAGTAGTAATGCTGATTCTGATCGGGCCAATGATTGATCCCGAGCGCCTCCTCGCGCGCTAGCGTTGTGTGGTGATGCGCGACAGTGTTGAGAAGCCGTCCCTTTGCAAGTTCCTTCGGCGTGCGGTCGGTGATGATCGTTGCGTCGACGCCTCTTTGCTGTAGGTATAGTGCAAGGTGCAGGCCGGCGATCCCTGCGCCGACGATCCCTATCTTGTGCATTGTTTTCCTCCCTCTGACAGGAAAGATTTATTGCAGTTTCAGCCAATCAGAAATAGCATGAAAAAGATAAATCATATTCCATTTAGGAATAAATATGGATAGGCTTGACTGCATTGAAACCTTCATCAACGTGCTCGAAAGCGGCAGTTTTTCGGCCGCCGCCAAGCGCATGGGCACCACGCAGTCGACCGTCAGCAAGCGTATCGCAATGCTGGAGAACACATTCGGCACATCTCTCTTCCTTCGCACGACACGGCGCTTGACGCCGACAGAGGACGCCCATCGCGTATACGAACACGCTCGCGACATCGTGGACGCCTATCAACTCACTCGCGCCGCGGCGAGCAATGCGTCTCCGATTCCCGCCGGAACACTGACGTTTAGCGCGCCGTCCTCCATGGGGCGGCATCTATTGATGCCCATCGTGCGCGACTTTCAAAAAAGATATCCGGCGATCATTCTGGATATCCGCCTGACGGAGCGCCACGTGAATCTCGTCGAGGAAGGCATCGAGATGGCGTTGCGCATCGGCGAACTGGAGGACAGTTCGCTGCGCGCCCGCAGCCTTGGCCGCATACGCCGATATGCCGTGGCCAGTCCCGACTATCTCCGGTTTCAGCCGGAGATAACCGAGCCCTCTGACCTGTCATCGCATGCCTGTCTCGGATATTCGCGTTTCGGCGCGCCGACGACATGGATATTCGAGGGCGAGAGCGGCCGCCATGTGGTCAATGTGGAATGCGCGATGAAGCTTGACGACGCCGATACGCTGCAGTCGGCCATTCTGCTCGCAATGGGCGTCGGTGTATTGCCGGGATGGCTGGTCCAGCCGCGCGTCGAGCGCGGAGAACTGGAAATCGTGCTGCCCGACTACACGGCGCCGAGCCTGCCCTTCAACGCCATTTATCCGGATCCAGGGCGGTTGTCGTTGCGGGCCCGGACTTTCCTCGACTTTGTGGCGGCGCATCGCGCCATACTGATATCGGCTGATGGCGGTTACGGCTCAGGTGAGCCATAGACCGACAAGTCCGGCCGTGCCGACGATGATGCGCCACCAGGCAAACACCATGAAGCCGTGCCTGGAAACGAAGTCGAGCAGGCCGCGCACAACAAACACGCCAGAGATGAACGCCATGATGAATCCGACGGTGATCGTCGTGACGTCATCTAAGCTCAATAGCGCGTAATTCTTGTAGAGATCATAGGCGAAGGCGCCGGCCATGGTCGGCATGGCCAGAAAGAACGAGAACTCCGCCGCCGAGCGCTTGTCGGTCCCCATGAGCAGCGCGCCGGCGATCGTCGAGCCTGATCGCGACGTTCCCGGAATCATCGCCAGGCACTGGAAAAGGCCGATCTTGAAGGCGAGCGACGGCGGATAGTCCATCACGTCGGTGTAGATCGGTTCGCGCTTCAGGCGGTCGACCGCCATCAGCACGAAGCCGCCGAGTATGAGCACGATGCAGATCAGCAGCGGCGTTTCGAACAGCACCGTCTTGATAAAGCCGTGCGCCATCACGCCGATCACCGCCGCAGGCAGGAAGGCGAGCAGGATCGAAAAGACGAAGCGCCGCGCCTTGGCGCTTGACGGAAGCTGCATGGCGAGCGTCGTCAGCCGCGTGAAGTAGACCGACAATATGGCGAGCACGGCGCCGAGCTGGATCAGCACCTCGAAGGTCCGTCCGGTCGAGTGGAAGCCGAGAAAATGTCCTGCAAGCAGGAGATGCGCTGTGGACGAGACCGGAATGAATTCGGTGAGACCTTCCAGGAGGCCCAGAAGCGCGCCGATCAGTGTCTGTTCATCCATGCGGAAGCCTGTCGCCTATCCAGGTGAAACGGTCGGAACAACAAGCTCCGTTTGCGGGCGTCACGCGAATCCTGTAACCAGACCCCTGGCTGGAAGAAGCATCGCTTGTAACGCCGGTTTCGAGTCCCTATAGCTTTTTTTCGCCGGATTGCGCCAGTTAAAATCCGGAGAATGTTTCAGTTTCACAAGATACGCTGAATGCCAACGCTCTATCATCATCCAGTCTCCGCCGCCTCACGCTTTATCCGGCTGGTTTTCCGCGAATACGCGATCGAGGCGGAGCTTCTCGAAGAGCGGCCGTGGGAGCAGCGCCGCGATTTCCTGGCGCTCAATCCGGCGGCCACACTACCCGTCTATGTCGATGAATCCATGCACGCGATCTGCGGCGCAGGTGTGATCGCCGAATATGTCGATGAAACCCGTGGCGCACTCAAGCGCGACCGGCGGCTTCTGGGAGACAATGTCCTCGAGCGCGCCGAAGAGCGCCGCCTGATGGACTGGTTCCTTCTGAAGATGGACAATGACGTCACCCGGCATCTGGCGCGAGAGCGGATCCTGAAGACCATCATGTCGAAGGAGCATGGGGGCGGCGCGCCCGATTCAAAGGCGCTGCGCATGGCGCGCAACAACATCAAGCAGCATTTGCGATATCTCGACTGGCTTGCCGGATCGCGCAACTGGCTTGCCGGCGACAAGATGAGCTATGCGGATCTCGCCGCCGCCGGCGCGGTCTCGGTGCTCGACTATATTGGCGAGATCAAATGGGACGACGCGCCGCAGGCGCGTCAGTGGTATCAGCGCATCAAGTCCCGCCCGTCATTCAGGCCCCTGCTCGCCGACAGAATCCGCAACCTGCCCCCGGTCTCGCACTACGCCGATCTGGATTTCTGACCATGGGCGAGACGGCGCGAAAATTGATGCGGCCGGACGAGCGCAAGGCCTTCCTCGTCGATCTGGCCCGGTCGGAGGGATTCGACGTTGCGCGGGTGGTGCGGCCGGACGCGATTTCGGATCGCCCCAAGAACGCGCTCCAGGCATTTGTCGCGAAGGGGTATCACGCCACGATGGATTGGATGGAAGAGACCGCCGAGCGCCGCGGACACCCGCGCAGCCTGTGGCCGAACGTGCGCTCCATTCTGATCCTCGGCATGAATTACGGCCCGGACTCCGATCCGCTGGACGTCCTCGAGCGCCGCAGCAATGCGTCGATCTCGGTCTATGCCCGCCACCGCGACTATCACGACGTCATCAAGGGACGGCTGAAGACCATCGCGGGCCGGTTTGCGGCGCGCACAGGCGCCGAAGTCAAGGTTTTCGTCGATACGGCTCCGGTCATGGAAAAGCCGCTGGCTGAAACGGCCGGCGTTGGTTGGCAGGGCAAGCACACCAACCTGGTCAGCCGCGATTTCGGCTCCTGGCTGTTCCTCGGCTCAATCTTCACCGCCGTCGATCTGCCGCCAGACGATCCGGCCTCGGATTCCTGCGGCTCGTGCCGCGCCTGTCTGGATATCTGTCCGACCAACGCCTTTCCGGCGCCCTACCAGCTCGACGCGCGACGCTGCATTTCGTACCTCACCATCGAGCACAAAGGGCCGATCCCGCTCGAATTCCGCGAGGCGATGGGCAACCGCATCTACGGATGCGACGATTGCCTGGCCGTCTGTCCGTGGAACAAGTTCGCCAACACGGCGCGCGAGGCGAAATTGCAGGCCAGGGAAGACCTCAATGCGCCCCGGCTCGCCGATCTGGCCGTCCTCGACGATCCGGCGTTTCGCAAGCTGTTTTCTGGCTCGCCGATCAAGCGCATCGGCCGGGATCGTTTTGTGCGCAATGTCCTGATCGCCTGCGGAAACTCCGGCGATCCGGATCTCGTTCCTCCCTGCGAGACGCTGCTCGACGACGCGTCGCCGGAGGTGCGCGGCGCAGCCGTCTGGGCGCTGTCCAGACTCGTATCGTCTGACAGGATGCAGCGGCTTGCCGACAGGGTGGAAACGGATACATCCGTTATTGCAGAGTGGCGACACGCAACCGGGCGCCTGTCCCCGCTGCACTGATGGAACAAGGCATGGATCTCTTCATTCTCGGCGCCGGGTTTTCCGGCCAGGAAATTGCGAGGCGCATGGGCGGCGCAGCCCGGATTACCGGAACCAGCCGCGCGGTGGACAGTTTCGACGCTCTGCGGGCAGCCGGGATTGATCCCGTTCTCTTTGACGGGGAAACCCTGTCGGGAACGCTACTGGAGGCGCTCGCCCGGACGACGCATCTCGTCCAATCGGTGCGCCCGAACGAACGCGGCGATCCGCTGCTGCGACTGACCGGCGGAAACTTGACGCGCTTCATGCCGAAGCTGCAATGGGTCGGTTATCTCTCCACGGTCGGCGTCTATGGCGATCACGACGGGGCCTGGGTGATGGAAGAGGCGCCGGGAAAACCGGTCAACGAACGCTCGCAATGGCGTGTTGAGGCCGAACAGGGCTGGCTGGAGTTTTCAAAGCGCTCCGGTCTGCCCGTCGCGATTGCGCGGCTGGGCGGTATCTATGGTCCCGGCCGCAATACGTTGGTCAAGATCGATCGGGGCGAGGCCCGCCGGCTTGTAAAACCCGGCCAGGTCTTCAACCGCATCCATGTCGCCGATGTGGCGGGCGCGGTGGACCATCTTTCAAGAACGCATTCAAGCGGTCTCTGGAATGTCGTCGACAACGAACCGTGCCCGCCGCAGGACGTGGTGACATTTGCCTGCAAACTGATGGGCGTCGAGCCGCCTCCCGAAATCGCGTTTGAAGACGCCGACCTCACCCCGATGGCGCGCTCCTTCTATGGCGACAACAAACGCGTCTCCAATGCAAAACTCAAGGAAAGCGGCTACAGCTTCCGTTATCCGGATTACCGCGTCGCATTGAAAGCCATGTTGTCGGACGGAAGCTGGCGGGGCTAAGCGATCACGCCTCCCTTCGCGCGGTGGGCTTGGCGCCTACTGGATTTAGGATCAGGTCCGCGATGATGAAACAAGGCGGGTCATATCGCCAAATATCTCACGCGCAATCTGCTGCAATTCTATAGGTTTGACGACTTTGCAGCCTTCCCTCATTACCTTGTCCCGGCCCCCGAGCCGGGATCTATGCGGCCTGTCGGGTCGTAGAACATAGCAGGAACTTTTAGACTGCATTTTTCCACGATTCGTGCTATAAAACGCTCTGCCGGCCGGAGAGGTTTCGGCGTCTCTGATGTGCATCGGGTGTCAAAAACGCGGATTCCCGAAACAAAGCCAACCATGAAAAATATGGATTCCCGAAACAAACCCAGATTCGCCAACCTTGAATTTTCAGATTCCCGAAACGAAGCCAGATTTCAAAACACCCTTGAAATCGCAAAATCCCGAAACAAAGCCAGGAACTATAATAAGCTAATGAAAACAATCGTGTAGGAAATAGTACAGGCCGAATGATCAGCTATTCCGGCGCGCCGCCCAAATGTGCGAGCAGTTCCGTCACGTTGCTGACCTTGAACTTTTTCAAAAGCCGCGACCGGTAGAACTCGACGGTTCTTGGAGAAATATCGATCTGGCGCGCGATCTCCTTGCTGGTCCGCCCGTTGCTCAATTGCGTGATGATCTGGCGTTCACGCACCGACAGCGACACATAGGGACGGTGGACGGAAATATCGGCGTAGCTCAGTATCGTCCGCCGCAGCGGGTCGTCCGGCGTCGGGCTGTGCGCCCGGACCCGGCACCAGAACAGGCTGCCGTCCTTGCGCGGCATGATCCGTTCGTCGCTGTATGGCTTGCCCTCGCGCAGCGTTCGCAAACCGATATCGCGCATCTGCTCGAATTCCTCGTTCGAGGCGTAGAGCAAGCGGAAGGACTGGCCGATGAGTTCGCGCTTATCGTAGCCAAAAATAGTGGCGAACGTGGTGTTGCAGGCGCGGATCACGCGGTCTTCGGTCAGCACAATGCCGACAGGCGCCAGTTCAAAGGCCATATCGCTGAGGGTCTGAAAGCTGTCGGGTGCGTCCGAATTCATCACGTTTCGTAGTATCACGGTATTGCGGCCTTCCGCCCTTGGCGAAAATATCCCCTTCTTTATATCGACAAACGGGGAAAAGCACATGGGAGTGGCGCAATCCGTCCGCGGTTCGTATCTCGATCTGATCGACGCGCGTCGCGACGAGCTCATTGCCCTCACGCAGGACCTGATCCGGATTCCGACCCTCAATCCGCCGGGGGAAGCCTATCTTGAAATCTGCGAATACCTCGCCGAAAGGCTGAAGAAGCGCGGTTTCGAAACGCAGTTACTGCGCGCCGAAGGCACGCCGGGCGACAGTGACCGCTATCCGCGCTGGAACGTGATCGCCCGCCGCGAGGGCGGCGTTCCAGGCAAGTGCGTGCATTTCAACTCCCACACGGATGTCGTTGAAACCGGAAAGGACTGGACGAAGGATCCTTTCGGCGGCGAACTCGAAGACGGAAAAATCTACGGACGCGGCGCCTGTGACATGAAGGGCGGGCTCGCCGCCTCGATCATAGCCGCGGAAGCCTTCATCGACGCGCGCCCGGATTTCGCCGGCGCGATCGAGATTTCCGGAACGGCGGACGAGGAAACCGGCGGCTATGGCGGTGTCGCCTGGCTTGCCGAGCAGGGATATTTCGATCCGTCGCGCGTTCAGCACGTCATCATTCCCGAACCGCTCAACAAGGACCGTATCTGTCTTGGCCATCGCGGCGTGTGGTGGGCGGAGATCGAAACAAAGGGCCACATCGCCCACGGATCGATGCCGTTTCTCGGAGACTGCGCCGTGCGTCACATGGGCGCCGTGCTTCAGGAGTTTGAAACCACGCTATATCCTGCGCTCGCCAACAAGCACACCGCCATGCCGGTCGTGCCCGAAGGCGCGCGCCAGTCGACGATGAACATCAATTCCTTCCATGGCGGCCAGGCCGAACCGGAAGCCGATTTCACAGGATTTCCGTCCGCCTGTGTGCCGGATTCCTGTCGCATGATTGTCGACCGGCGCTATCTGATCGAGGAAGACGCTGAAGAAGTGCGTCAGGAGATCGTCGATATTCTCGACAAGCTTGCGAGCGAACGCGACCGCTTTTCCTACGAATTGCGGGAATTGTGGCAGGTAAGCCCGACCATGACCGACGAGGACGCCCCGGTCGTGCGCTCTGTCTCCAAGTCAATCGAGCAGGTGCTGGCGCGCAAGCCGGAATACGTCGTCTCGCCCGGCACCTACGACCAGAAGCATATTGACCGCATCGGACGCTTGAAGGACTGTATCGCCTACGGGCCCGGCATTCTCGATCTCGCCCACCAGCCCGATGAATGGGTCGGTGTCGACGACATGATTGATTCGGCCAAGGTAATGGCGCTGTCTCTGGAAGATCTTCTCGGCGCTTGAAGTCGCAGGGCGGGCGCAGTAACAATCTTCAATAAGCGAAAAATAACAGGGAACTACAGGAGAACCGATTATGCAGACACACATCAGGGCATTCGCCATCGCCGGAGCGTTGGTCGTCTCGACGGCGTTGACCCCGGCCGCATTCGCCGCCGACACGGAAGTCACGCTCGGCGCTCAGCTCGAGCCGCCGAATCTCGATCCGACAGGCGGCGCGGCCGCGGCGATTGACGAAGTCACCTACTCGAACGTCTTCGAAGGGCTGACCCGTTTCACCTCCGACGGCAGCGTCGTGCCGGGCCTCGCCGAATCCTGGGAAATCTCTGACGACGGCAAGGTCTATACCTTCAAGCTGCGCGAAGGCGTGAAGTTCCACGACGGATCCGACTTCACTGCCGAAGACGTCAAGTTCTCACTCGATCGCATAAATGCGGAAGAGTCCACGAACGCCCAGAAGGCGCTCTACGCGGATATCGAATCGGTCGAGGTGGTTGATCCTTCAACCGTCAAGGTTACGCTTTCCAAGCCGAACGGCAGCATTCTCTTTAATCTTGCCTGGGGCGACGCTGTCATTGTCGCGCCGGAAACGGCCGCCACGAACGCCACCAATCCGGTTGGAACCGGCGCCTTCAAGTTCGACGACTGGGTGGAGGGCGACCATATCGACCTCGTGAAAAACCCGGATTACTGGGGTGAGCCGGCGAAGCTCGAAAAGGTCACCTTCAAGTTCATCTCGGACCCGAACGCAGCCTTCGCTGCGGTGATGGCGGGCGACGTCGATTCCTTCATGCCGTTCCCGGCGCCGGAAAACCTCGCCCAGTTCGAAGCCGATCCGCGCTTCAACGTGGTCGTCGGTTCGACGGAAGGCGAAACCATTCTCTCGACCAACAACAAGCAGCCGCCCTTCGACAATCCGAAAGTGCGTGAAGCCCTGGCCCACGCCATTGATCGCAGCGCCATCATCGACGGCGCAATGTTCGGCTATGGAACACCGATCGGCACCCACTTCGCCCCGCATAACCCCGCCTATGTCGACCTGACGTCGCAGTCGGACTTCGATCCGGAAATGGCGAAGAAGCTGCTGGCAGAAGCCGGTTTCGCGGACGGCTTCACCACCACGCTGAAACTCCCGCCGCCCTCCTACGCCCGCCGCGGCGGCGAGATCATCGCCGCGCAGTTGCGCGATGTCGGCATCGAGACCGAGATCAGCAATCTGGAATGGGCGCAGTGGCTGGAACAGGTCTTCAAGGGCAAGGATTTCGGTCTGACGATCGTCTCGCACACGGAACCGATGGATATCGGCATCTATGCGCGTCCGGACTACTATTTCCAGTATGACAGCCCGGAATTCCAGAAGATCATGGAAGACCTCAACAATACGACCGATCCCGCAAAGCGGACCGAACTGCTTCAGGCGGCACAGAAGAAAATCGCCGACGATTACGTCAACGGCTATCTCTTCCAGCTCGCCAACACCGGGGTTGTCAACGCCAAACTGAAGGGCATCTGGCCGAACCGTCCGACCCAGGCGAACGACATGACGTCGGTCTACTGGGAAGACTGAGCCACAAGCACCTGAACGGGAGCCCGAACGGGCTCCCGTCTTTTCATTATCCGATTTGAATTCATGCTCCCATTCCTGGCCAGACGCATCGGATCTCTCGCGCTCAGCCTGATCGCGGCCAGCATCGTCATTTTTCTGGTCATTGAGGTTGTCCCGGGCGATCCGGCGTCGTTCATGCTCGGCCTCAACGCCGCGCCAGACACGGTCGCCGCCCTGCGCGAAAGCCTCGGCCTCGATGCGCCCGCCTTCATCCGCTACTGGGAGTGGATCACCGGCATGTTCCGTGGCGAGTTCGGCACGAGCTACACCTACAAGGTGCCTGTCGGCAATCTGATCGCCGATCGTGTCTGGGTGTCGCTGCCGCTGACGATCTACGCTCTGACTCTGTCGACGCTGATCGCCTTTCCTGTGGGCGTGCTCGCCGCCGCAAGACGCAATTCGCCGACAGACGTGTCGATCATGGGCGTGACCCAGCTCGGCATCGCCGTCCCCAATTTCTGGTTCGCCATGCTGCTGCAGCTTGTCTTCGCCGGCATCCTGCGCTGGTTTTCCGCCGGCGGCTTTCCCGGCTGGGACGCCGGCTTCTGGGCAGGCATGAAGGCGATGACGCTGCCCGCCGTGGCGCTCGCCCTGCCTCAGGCTTCTATCCTCGCCCGTGTCATGCGTTCGTCGCTCCTCGACACGCTCGGCGAAGATTTCATCCGTACTGCGCGCGCCAAGGGTCTCAGCCGTCGCCAGGCGCTCTGGCGTCACGCCATCCGCAATGCGCTGATTCCGGTGCTCACCATCATTGGCCTGCAGTTTTCCTTCCTGCTCGCCGGCGCGATCATCATCGAACGGATCTTCTATTTTCCGGGCATGGGCAGTCTGATATTCCAGGCGATCACCCAGCGCGACCTGATTGTCGTGAAAAGCGCGGTGATGCTGCTCGTCTTCGCCGTCATTCTCGTGACCTTCCTGGTCGACGTGACCTACGCCATCGCCGATCCGAGGCTGAGGAGGGGGCGGTCATGAGCGACATGTCGCTGAATTCCCGACCTACATCGGGCCTTCTCGGCGCGGCGCTGCGGTCGCCGAGCTTCATGATCGGCTTTCTCCTGACGCTGCTTTTCGTCCTTGCGGCCGTGATTTCCTTCTTCTGGGTTCCTTACGACGTCACGGTTCTCAACATTCCGAACAAGCTGAAGCCGCCGTCGCTCGAACACTGGTTCGGCACCGACATCTTCGGGCGGGACATCTTTTCCATGATCATGGTCGGCGCCCGGGTTTCGATTGCGGTTGCACTTGTCGCCGTCGGCATCGGCATTGTCGCCGGCGTGCCGCTGGGGCTGCTTGCGGCCGCGCGCCACGGCAGCCTGCTCGACGAAGTCATCATGCGCGGCAACGACCTCGTCTTCGCCTTTCCGGCGCTCTTGATCGCCATCATGATCACGGCTGTCTTCGGCCCCGGAGCGATCAACGCCATCATCGCCATCGGCATTTTCAATATACCGGTTTTCGCCCGGCTTGCGCGTGGCGCAGCCCTGTCGCTCTGGACGCGCGATTATGTGCTGGCCGCCCGCGTCGCCGGCAAGGGCCAGGCGCGGATTTCCGCCGAACATATTCTGCCCAACATCCTCAATCTGCTGATCGTCCAGGGCACAATCCAGTTTTCGCTGGGCATTCTCGCCGAAGCCGGACTCGCCTTCGTCGGTCTCGGCACGCAGCCGCCGCTGCCGAGCTGGGGCCGCATGCTCGCCGAGCACCAGACACTTTATGCGTTGGCGCCGCAGACCGTCATCTTTCCGGGTCTTGCCATCGTGCTCACCGTCCTCGGCCTCAACCTGATGGGCGATGGTCTGCGTGATATTTTCGACCCCCGGCTGAGAAGGGCGCGCTGATGTCCCTGCTCGAAATCGATAAGCTGAACCTCTCGATTTACGGATTGCCGATCCTGCTCGACGTCTCCCTCTCTCTTGAGGCCGGCAAGGTTCTGGGCATTGTCGGCGAATCCGGCTCGGGCAAATCGATGACGGCGATGAGCGTCATGCAGCTTCTGCCGGCCGGGTCGGAATGGTCCGGTCATATCCGGCTGGATGGAAGGTCGCTTGGCGATTGCAGCGAAAGGGACATGTGCGGGATCCGCGGCAACGATATCGGCATGGTGTTTCAGGAGCCGATGACGGCGCTCAATCCGGTGCAGACCATCGGCGACCAGGTGGCCGAGACGATCCTCATCCATACAGGCGCGTCGAAACGCGAGGCGAAGGCGATCGCCGGGGAAGCGCTCAATCGCGTCGGTCTGCCGGAGGACCGTTTTCCGCTCGACCGCTACCCGCACAACCTGTCGGGCGGCCAGCGCCAGCGCGTCGTCATCGCCATGGCGATCGCCCTGAAGCCGCGGCTGCTCATTGCCGACGAACCGACGACGGCGCTCGACGTCACCACCCAGGCGCAGATCCTGACCCTGTTGAAGCGGCTGGTCGAGGAAGACGACATGGGGCTGGTGCTGATTACCCACGATCTCGCCGTCGTCGCCGACATGGCCGACGAGATCGCCATCATGAAAGACGGAGAGGTGGTGGAGCAGGGAAAGACTGTGCCGCTGTTCCGACAAATGTCGCATCCCTACACGAAGGCGCTGTTCGATGCGTCCGGTCACGTGCCGGCGCGCAAGACTCACGAAATCGACGCAGCGAAACCGCCGGTCGTGCAGGTAGAAGACGTCATTCGCGATTACGCGTTGCCCCGCACGTCACTGTTTTCCGCGCCTGGCCGCTTTCGGGCTGTCGACAATGTGTCGCTAAAAATTGCGCGAGGCGAGAATGTCGGCCTCGTCGGCGAGAGCGGTTGCGGCAAGTCGACGCTCACCCGCGCCATCCTGGCGCTCGACGCGATTCAGGGCGGCGAGATTCGTCTCAATGGCGATAGTTTCTCCTCCGCCGGCAGCGGACCGGATCGTGACAGTCGCAGACAGGTTCAGGTCGTATTTCAGGATCCATACAGTTCCTTCAACCCGCGGCATCGGGTGGACCGGCTGATAACCGAGCCGTTTCATCTGCTCGACAATCCTCCTGCGGGCGACGAGCGTCGCCAGAGAATTGTCAGGGCATTGACCGATGTCGGTCTGCAGGCCTCGGACGCCGACAAATACATCCACGAATTCTCCGGTGGCCAACGCCAGCGGATCGCCATAGCCCGCGCGCTGATCATCGAACCGTCGCTGATCGTGCTCGATGAGGCGGTGTCGGCGCTCGATGTGTCGATCCGCGCCCAGATCCTGGACTTGCTTGCCGATCTGTCCGACCGGCGACAGGTGTCGTATCTGTTCATCTCGCACGACCTGTCGGTCGTGCGCGCAATTACCGATCGGGTGTTGGTGATGAAGTCGGGCAGGATTGTCGAGGAAGGGCCTACGGAAGAGGTCTTCCTCAATCCGCAACACGACTATACGAAGGAACTTCTGGCTGCGACGCCCATCCTTGACGTGGCGCTCAGCGCGCGCGAAAGGCGCGAAAGCAGCCGGAACCGCAGCGAGATCTAGGAGGATCGTCATGGAACGTCCCGACAATCCGGGCTTCAGCCCGGCCAAGTGCTTCATCGGCGGTCGCTGGATTGCGCCTGACGCGAAAGAGACGCTGCCCATCGAGAACCCGTCGACCGGAGAGACCATGGGCGAAATCGCCCGTGGCAAGGCGGCCGACATCGATGCGGCGGTGGCGTCGGCCCGCTCCGCGCTCGACGGCGAATGGGGCAAGCTTCCGGCGGCCGAACGGGGTCGCGTTCTTGCCCGCATTGGCAAGCTGGTGCTGGAACATGTCGATATGCTCGCCGAGCTGGAAACCGCGGATGTGGGCAAACCGCTCACCCAGGCGCGCAACGATGCGATCGCGCTTGCCCGCTACATGGAATTTTACGGCGGCGCCGCCGACAAGATCCACGGCGAAACCATTCCCTATCTCGACGGCTACACCGTCTACACGCTGCGCGAACCGCATGGCGTGACCGGTCACATTGTTCCCTGGAATTATCCGATGCAGATCATTGGCCGGTCCGTCGGCGCGGCCCTGACCATGGGCAACGCCGCGGTGCTGAAGCCGGCGGAAGAGGCTTGCCTGACGGCGATGGCCTTCGCCCGGATCGCCCAGGACGCCGGCCTGCCGGACGGAGCGCTCAACGTCGTGCCGGGTCTGGGCGAAGAGGCCGGCGCTGCGCTGACCGCCCACCCCGGCGTCGATCATGTTTCCTTCACCGGATCCGTCGCCGTCGGCAGGCTCGTTCAGGCGGCTGCGGCGCGAAACGTGGTTCCCGTCACGCTGGAGCTCGGCGGAAAGTCGCCGCAGATCGTTTTCGACGACGCAGATCTCGACAAGGCGCTGCCTTTCCTCGTCAACGCCGGAATCCAGAACGCCGGGCAGACATGCTCCGCCTCGTCGCGCATTCTCGCGCATCGTTCAATCTACGATCAGGTCGTGGAGCGGATGGGGCAGCGCTATGAGAGTTTGGAAGTCGGACCGGCCGCATCCGATCTCGACGTCGGTCCGCTGATTTCCGCCAGGCAGAAACAGATCGTCGAAGGTTTCGTCGGTATTGCGGAAGAGAGCGGGCTGAATATCGTTGCCCGCGGTCGTATTGTCGATGATGCGCCGGGCAAGGGCTATTACGTCGCGCCGGCTCTGGTCGACGGCGTCGCGCCCGGTCACAGCCTTGCGCAGGACGAGATTTTCGGCCCCGTCCAGGTCATCATCCCGTTCGACAGCGAAGATGAGGCGGTCGCTATCGCCAACGGCACCGATTACGGTCTGGTCGCCGGCGTCTGGACGCGCGACGGCGCGCGCCAGATGCGCATGGCGAAGGAGATCAGGTCCGGCCAGGTCTTCATCAACAATTACGGCGCCGGCGGCGGCGTCGAATTGCCGTTTGGCGGCGTGGGCCGGTCCGGCCACGGACGCGAAAAGGGTTTTGAAGCCCTCTACGGTTTTTCGGTCCTCAAGACCGTCGCCGCCCATCACGGATAAAGACAAGGGGAGTGAACACTATGCGGCTTGCAGGAAAATCGGCCATCGTGACGGGGGGCGCGTCCGGTTTCGGCGCCGGGATCGCGAGAAAATTCGTCAGTGAAGGCGCCCGCGTCATGATCGCCGACGTCAATAGCGAAGCGGCGGCGTCCTTCGCCGCTGAACTCGGAGACGCCGCCGTCGCGCAAGTCGTGGACGTGTCGAACGGCGAAAGCGTGGAGGCGATGACGCAAGCGGCGCTGAAAGCTTTCGGCGCGATCGACATCCTCATCAACAACGCTGGCGTCACGCATCTGCCGATGGCGATGGAAGATGTGTCAGAGGAGGATTTCGACAGGGTGCTGGCGGTCAACGTCAAGTCTGTTTACCTGACGGCGCGCAGCATCGTTCCGCACATGAAGAGCCGGGGTCAGGGCGCTATCATGAATGTCGCTTCCACTGCCGGCGTCAGTCCCAGGCCACGGCTCAACTGGTACAACGCTTCCAAGGGCTGGATGATCACGGCGACAAAGACAATGGCTGTAGAGCTTGCGCCGATTGGCGTCCGCGTCAATGCGATCGCCCCGGTCGCAGGCGAGACCCCGCTGCTGAAAAGCTTCATGGGCGAGGACACGCCTGAGATGCGCGCGAAGTTTCTTTCGACCATACCGATCGGTCGCTTCTCGACGCCGGAGGACATGGGAAATGCCGCGTGTTTCCTGTGCTCGGACGAGGCCGGCATGGTGACGGGCGTGATCATGGAGGTCGATGGCGGCCGCTGCATCTAGACCCGCCGCGCTTCGCACTTGACACCGGACCGTTTCGCTGGCTCCATTGAATTGGAGTAATTAAAATCTATGTCGATTCTAGCGACAGCAAAAATGCTCCACTCGTCGCTCCGCCTGTTGCCGGTCGTTCTCCACGACCGCTCGGACGGACCAGTAAATGACGCAGGACCCTGCGTCGTGTCAGTCAAGTATCGTTTCCTGGGAGGAAATCGATGGCAAGCTTAACAATGACGGTGAATGGGCGGAAAGTCAGCGGCGAAGCCGAGGACAGGACGCTTCTCGTCGAATTTCTTCGTTCCAATCTCGCGCTTACCGGCACCCATGTCGGTTGCGACACGTCGCAATGCGGCGCTTGCGTGGTGCATGTGGACGGCAAGGCCGTCAAGTCGTGCACGATGTTGGCGGCCCAGGCGTCCGGTTCGTCGGTCACGACGATCGAAGGTCTTGCGAATGGCGACGTGCTGCACCCGGTGCAGAAAGCCTTTCACGAGAATCATGGCCTGCAATGCGGATTCTGCACGCCGGGCATGATCATGGCGGCGGTCGACATGATCGAACGTCATGGCGGCGATCTCGACGAGGCGACGGTTCGCGCGGAACTCGAAGGCAATATCTGCCGGTGCACGGGCTACCACAATATCGTCAAATCGATCCTCGCTGCAGCCGCAGAAACCAGCGGCTCCAGACAGGCTGCCGAATAACCGGACAATTACGGGAGTCCGCTCACCTCCGTAACGTCCGGTTGGTCACCGGCGCGGCAGCGTGGAATCCGGACTCCGCACTGGAGCGTCATGCTCCGGATTTTGGAGGAGAAGTTCCATGGGAGTAGTAGAAGGAATTGGCGCCCGCGTTGCGCGCAAGGAAGACAGGCGCTTCATCACGGGCAAAGGTCGCTATACCGACGATATGAATGTCGTTGGCATGAAACACGCGATCTTCGTCCGCAGCCCGTACGCTCACGCCAGAATCAAGAGCATCGACAAAAGCGAGGCGCTGGCGGTTGAGGGCGTGATCGACGTTCTCGACGGCGATCAGCTTGCGGCCGACGGCATCGGCAATCTGATCTGCGGCTGGATGATCCATTCCCGCGACGGCTCTCCCATGAAAATGGGCGACTGGCGTCCGCTGGCTGGCGATACGGTTCGTTATGTCGGCGAGGCGGTCGTGATCGTCGTCGCCGAAACCAAGGCGATCGCGCGGGAAGCGTCCGAAAAGGTTGTGATCGACTACGAGGAACTGGACGCGGTCACTGATCTCGTCACGGCCGTCGAGGCCGGCGCGCCGCAAATCCATCCTGTGGCGGAAAACAATCTGGTCTTCGACTGGACGATCGGCGACGAGACGGCAGTGGAAGAAGCGATTTCGGACGCGGCCCATATCGTCGAACTGGAAGTGTCGAATAACCGGCTGATCCCCAACGCCATGGAGCCGCGGGCGACCCTTGGCCATTATGATCCGGGCGAGGATCACTATACCTGCTGGACGACGTCGCAGAACCCGCATGTGGCGCGGCTCGTCATGAGCGCCTTCTACAACGTCGCGCCGGAAAACAAGCTGCGCGTCATTGCGCCCGACGTCGGCGGAGGCTTCGGCTCCAAGATCTTCATCTATCCGGAAGAGATCGTCTGCCTGTGGGCCTCGAAGCGCACCGGCGTGCCGGTCAAATGGGTGGCGGACAGGACAGAGTCCTTCATGACGGACGCCCATGGACGCGACCATTTGTCGACAATCAAGATCGCCCTCGACGCGAACAAGAAGATCACCGCCTTCAAGATCGACACGCTCGCCAACCTCGGCGCCTACATGTCGCTGTTTTCGTCGTCGGTGCCGACCTATCTCTATGCGACGTTGCTTTCGGGTCAGTATGACATTCCGAATATCTTCGCGAATGTCCGCACGGTCTATACCAACACCACCCCGGTCGACGCCTATCGCGGTGCTGGGAGGCCTGAAGCCTCCTACCTGGTGGAACGCGCCATGGAGACGGCGGCGCGGCAGCTCGACATGGACCCGGCGGAACTGCGCCGCATCAACTTCGTGAAGACATTCCCGCACGAAACGCCGGTCATCATGACCTATGACGCGGGTGATTTCGAAGCGTCGCTGGACGTCGCTATGGAAGCCGCGGATTACGCCGGCTTCCCGGCCCGCAAGGCGGAGGCCGAAGCTCGCGGCAAGCTGCGCGGCATCGGTTTCAACTGCTATATCGAGGCCTGCGGCATCGCGCCGTCCAAGGCCGTCGGTTCTCTTGGCGCCGGCGTCGGGCTGTGGGAATCGGCCGAGGTGCGGGTCAACGCCGTCGGCACCATCGAGGTGCTGACAGGCTCGCACAGCCACGGCCAGGGTCACGAGACCACCTTCGCGCAGCTCGTCGCGGAACGCCTCGGGGTCGGCCTGGATTCGATCTCCATCGTCCACGGCGACACCGACAAGGTGCAGATGGGCATGGGAACCTACGGCTCCCGCTCGGGCGCAGTCGGCATGTCGGCGATCGCCGGCGCGCTCGACAAGGTCGAGGCCAAGGCCAAGAAGGTCGCCGCTCACCTGCTCGAGGCCGATGAAAGCGACATCGTCATCGAAAACGGCGAAGTCAAGGTCGCCGGCACCGACAAGAAGCTTGCATGGCACGAAGTTTCGCTTGCCTGCTACACTGCGCACAATCTGCCGGACGGCATGGAACCCGGGCTGAAGGAGACGTCGTTCTACGATCCGTCCAACTTCACCTTCCCGGCCGGCTGCTATATCTGTGAGGTCGAAGTGGACCCGGACACCGGAACCACGCAGATCATACAGTTCGTGGCGGCCGACGATTTCGGCAATATCATCAATCCGATGATTGTCGAGGGCCAGGTTCATGGCGGCGTCGCGCAGGGAATTGGCCAAGCCATGCTCGAAGGGTGCGCCTACGATCCGGAGTCAGGACAGTTGTTGACAGCCAGCTACATGGACTACGCCATGCCGCGCGCCCATGACCTGCCGTCCTTCAACGTCTTGACAACGACGACGCCTTGCCCCTCCAATCCGCTCGGGATCAAGGGTTGCGGCGAAGCAGGCGCCATCGGTTCGCCGGGAGCGCTCATCAATGCGATCACGGATGCGATCGGCAACAATGATCTTTCCATGCCGGCGACGCCCCAGAATGTCTGGGCCGCTCTGAACGCAAAATAGGAATTCGAGGGAAGGGTACTCACATGTATGCAACCAATTATCACCGGGCTTCCTCGCTTTCGGAGGCCGAACAGATGCTGGCGGCGGCCGAGGAAGGAAAATTGCTTTCCGGCGGGCAGACGCTCATTCCGACGATGAAGCAGCGGCTTGCCGCGCCGACCGACATCGTCGATCTGCGGCACGTCGCCGAACTCAAGGGCATTTCCGTCAGCGGCGGCGTTGTGAAGATCGGCGCCGGAACGACCCATGCGGAAGTCGCCGGTTCCGCCGATTTAAAAAACGCCTGTCCGGCGCTTGCCGGCCTTGCCTCCCATATCGGCGACCCGCATGTCCGACACATGGGAACCATCGGTGGATCGATCGCCAATAACGATCCCGCCGCAGACTATCCGTCAGCCATGCTTGCCCTGAACGCAACCATCTACACCAACAAGCGGGAGATTGCGGCCGACGACTTCTTTGTAGGCATGTTCGAGACGGCGCTTGGCGACGACGAAATCGTCACCGCCGTGTCTTTCGAGGCGCCGGACAGCGCCGCCTATCAGAAGTTCCCGAACCCGGCGTCGCGCTACGCCATGGCCGGGGTGTTCGTGGCGAAGAAGGGCGGAACGGTGCGAGTCGGCGTGACAGGCGCCGGATCGGACGGCGTCTATCGCGCGTCAGACATGGAGCAGGCGCTCGCCGGCAATTTCTCACCCGATGCGCTCGACGGCGTCACCGTCGATCCCGGCGACATGATGTCGGATATCCACGGCACCGCCGAATATCGCGCCCACCTCGTCAAGGTGATGGCGAAACGCGCAGTCGCCGCAGCCTGACCTGCCTCGACCGTCAATTGGAAACGGCCCGGTTGCAATGAGCACAGCCGGGCCGTTTTGTTGGATTGCGTTCTCGCAAATGCTACTGAATCACGACGACCTTGGTGCTTTTACCCGGTTTGACCCGGGAATAAAGATCGATGATATCCTGGTTCATGAGACGGATGCAGCCGGACGAGGCGGCCGTGCCGATCGACTTCCATTCTGGCGTGCCGTGCAGCCGGTAGAGCGTGTCCTTGCCGTTGTTGTCGAACAGGTAGAGCGCGCGCGCGCCTAGCGGGTTGCCGAGACCCGGCGCCTGGCCGCCATCGGCGTATTTCTTAAGCCGCGGATCGCGGGCGATCATTTCCTTCGGCGGATGCCAGCGCGGCCAGGGCTGCTTCCAGGACACATAGGCCTCGCCTTCCCAGGCGAAGCCGGCGCGACCGACGCCAATACCGTAACGCATCGCCTTGTTGCCCGGCATGACATAGTAGAGGTGCCGGCTGCGGGTATCCACGACGATGGTTCCGGGCTTTTCCTTCGTCCGGTAGGTGACAATCTGTCGGTGAAACTGTGTTGGAACCCGCTCAATGGGAACCGCAGGAATTGTGTAGCCGCCATCCTTGACGGCTCCGTACTCGCTGGTGAATACCCGTTCTGTAAACTGCGGCCCGCTTGTCGTACATCCGGCCAGCGCAGTTGCGGCGGCCAGTCCCAGAAAAGCGAGAGCCCCTCTTCTATCAACTAAAGTCACACATGTCCCCTATTGCGATCGCTGCGAACAAACTCTGCAATAGTCACGGTTTATTTGTATAAATCCCGAATTGGCAAGTGCTTCCTGATATAGATGAATCAAAAAACTGTCATTCTCCTTGCCAGTATGTCTTTCCTACAACTGTCCGCCGGCGGTTCCCATCAGACGGATGGAGCGGTATCATGGAACGAAACCGCAACAAAGGAGTCGCATCACCGTTTTTGATTATGACGATCGTATCGCCCCATCCGGAACCCACACTTGTAGACGGTCGCCAGTCCGAACGGGCTTTGCTCGTGCGACGCGGCGTTCAGAAGCTGTTGCGCGACATGCAGCACGCCATGTTGCCGGAACTCAGCCTCGCAAGCGGAAGGCGGGCGGATCTCATCTCGCTATCCGCCAAGGGAGAAATCTGGATCGTCGAGATCAAATCATCGATCGAGGACTTCCGGGTCGATTCCAAGTGGCCAGACTATCGGCTGCATTGCGATCGGCTGTTTTTCGCCACGCATCCGGGCGTGCCTCTGGAAATCTTTCCCGATGACTGCGGGATGATTCTGTCGGACGGTTACGACGCCGAGATCATGCGCGACGCCCCGGAACATCGGCTGCCGCCGGCTACCCGCAAGGCGCTTACGCTGCGGTTCGCCCGCGCGAGCGCCGACAGGCTCCTTTTTGCCGAACATCTTGCCTATCAGCAGGCTGTGGATGACGGCCTGAAATGATCAGGAAAACTCAGCGCGGCGCGCGCTTTGCAAGAATACGCTGCAATGTCCGGCGGTGCATGTTGAGCCGCCTTGCCGTTTCCGACACGTTTCGATCGCACATTTCATAGACACGCTGAATATGTTCCCAGCGTACGCGGTCTGCCGACATCGGGTTTTCCGGCGGCTCGACCTTCTCTCCCGGCTTGCAGGTCAGGGCCGCGAACACATCGTCCGCGTCTGCGGGTTTCGACAGATAGTCGATCGCGCCGAGTTTTACCGCATTCACGGCGGTCGCGATATTGCCGTAGCCAGTCAGCATCACGATCCGCGTATCCTCGCGAACCTTGCGGAGCGCCTCGATCAGTTCGAGGCCATTTCCATCCTCGAGCCGCAAGTCGATAACCGCATATTTCGGCGGTTTGCTCCGGATCGCCGCGCGTCCTTCTGCGATTGATTCGGCGAGAGCCACGTCGAAACCGCGGGTTTCCATGGCACGGCCGAGACGACGGACGAACGGCCCGTCATCATCGACGAGCAGAAGCGACCGGTCCTCGCCGAGAATCTCGTCTGCTTCGCTCTCTGGCGCCATGCTCATCAGATCGTTTCCTGTATTGTTGATAGCTACATAAGGCTCTGAAACAAAAAAGCCAATAGTGTCGCACCCCGTCCGGCGATCAGGATTCCGCGTCAGCCACCATCGCTTTTCTCGGCCAGGCAATTGTCACCTGCGCGCCGCCGTCCGCGGCATTGGAAAAGGCCAACGTCGCGCCCGAGCGCTCAAGCAGGGTTTTTGCGATGAACAGTCCCAGGCCCATGCCTCCGGCGCTTGAATTCGCGTTGCGCGATCGCCTGGTGACATAGGGGTCTCCGATGCGCGCCAGCACCTCCGGGGCAAATCCCGGGCCGTCATCGGTAATTGTGACGCGGACGCAGTTCTTGTCGGAACGGGTTTCGATGCGCACGACAGAACCGGCGAAGTCGACGGCGTTCTCCACCAGATTGCCAAGGCCATGAACGATACCGGCGTTGCGCCTGCCGACCGGCTCGCCGCCATCTTCGAAACTGTGCTCGACCTGGATCTCCACGCCAAACTCTCGATGTGGCGCGATCACTTCCTCAATAAGCGACGTGAGTGGAAGGTTGCGCAGATGCGCCTCACCCGAACTGGAGAGTGTGGTGAGCCTGCGAATGATGTCGCGGCAACGCTCGCTCTGGCTTTTCAGAAGATGCACGTCCTCGCCATAGCGTTCATCGCCGCCGAGCGCCTTTTCCATTTCACGCGCGATGATGGTGATCGTGGCGAGAGGCGACCCGAGTTCATGGGCTGCCGCAGCCGCCAGGCCATCGAGCGCGGAAAGGTGTTGTTCACGCTGCAGGGCGAATTCCGTGGCGGCGAGCGCCTGTGCAAGTTCCTGGCCTTCAGCCGAAACGCGATAGGCGTAGAAGGCGGCGAAGGCCGATGTCGAGACGATGGCGATCCAGGAGCCGGCAAGCAAAACTGGCGGTAATTTGAACACGGCGCCTTCATGCCAGGGCAACGGCCAGTGGTAGAAGGCAATTACGGTGACAGCGGCGACCGCCACGCAGCCGACGATTACAACATATCGCACCGGTAGCGACGCAGACGCGATAATCACCGGAACGCACATTAGAAGGGAAAACGGATTGTCGAGACCGCCGGTCATATAGAGCAGACCCGACAGTTGGAGCGTATCGAAGCTGAGGATCAGCGTCGAGGTCGCCGGCTCCAGCCGATGGGTGGTCGTATAGCAAATCCTCAAAACCACGTTGAAGACGGCAAGCAGCGCGATCAGGGCGAAACAGGCGGCGACCGGGACATCGAATCCAAGACCGTATGCGACGCCCAGCACGGTCACGCTCTGGCCAATGATGGCGAGCACGCGCAGCCGGATCAGTGTCTGGATGCGAAGCCTGCCGGAATCGCGCGCTGCGTCGATATAGGTCGAATATTCCATAGCCATGAAACTGATCTAACCTGCCGAGATCATAAGTCTACCGTCTTTTGTAATGTTTGGCGCGGCTTGTCGGCTCGGCGGCTCCGGGATCCTCCGGCCAGTGATGTTTCGGATAGCGTCCGCGCATGTCGGCGCGGACGTCCCGCCACGAGCCGGTCCAGAAACCGGGCAGATCGCGGGTGGTCTGGATCGGCCTGTGGGCGGGCGAAAGCAGTTCAAGAACCAGCGGCGCGGAGCCCCCGGCAATGGCCGGATGACTTTTCAGCCCGAACAGTTCCTGCACGCGCACGGAGAGCGCTGGCGCGTCGCCGGAATAGTTGACCGGCAGCCGGGAACCCGCTGGTGTTGTGAAATGCGTCGGGGCGAGCCGATCGATCTGCGCCAGAAGGGAAGGATCGACCAGCGAGCGAAGACCGTGCGACAGGGCTGAACCGTCGATCTCCCGGATGGACGTCGCGTTCGGTTGGAAGGGCTCAAACCACCTGTCCATGTCCTTTGCGAGCGCGTCGTCCGAAAGATCCGGCCATTCATCGCCGAGCGTGCGACGCAGCCATTCGATCCTGTCGCGCAGGTGCTGGCATTCCCGGCTCCAGGGCAGTGTATTCAGTCCTGCCTTGCGAATGCCTTCCGCAAGAGCGCGCGACGCTTCGGCGCCAGCCTTGACCGGCAATGCGGCTTCGCCGAGGAGAAGCTTGCCGAGACGCTTGACGCGCCGCGCCCGTACAGCGCCGCTGTCTGCGTCAAACCGGAATTCCTCGCTTTCCTCAATGCGGGAGGCGATATCGGTCATGTCGATCCGCGCCGCCGACAGGATGCGCTGCGAAGCGGCATGCCCTGTGAGATCGGTCACCACCAGCAATTCTTCGTTCGATATCGGATCGCTCTCCTCCAGAAAGGCGCCGCGGCCATTGGCGAGGCTGTAGAAGCGGCGTCCATGGTCGATGCCGCGCCGCATTGCCACCCGGTCGGGATACCCCGCGAGCAATAGGGGGCCCGCTGCGATTTGTTCGTCTTTCCCTGCGCCGCCGGACTTGACGGTGATGCGCTGTGCTAGCGAACGGGCGGATTTCGCCCGCGGACTGCTGTCGCTGCGGAAACGGGAGAGACGGTGCTCCAGATCCGTCGCGTTGCCGCCAAGCCCCTGCTCGCCTTCAAGCACGGCCAGTTGCGCGGCTGTGGTCGCCGCGCCTGTCTCCGCAGCCGCGATCACGATGGCCGCGAGACGCGCCGGCAGGCCGAGACGCCGCATCATCACGCCCTTCGGGGTTATTGCAAAGCTGTAATCGATCGCGCCAAGCGAAACCAGCAGTTTGCGGGCCTCGGCAATGGCCGCCGTCGGTGGCGGATCGATCAGTGCAAGGCGCGACGGATCGGTCACGCCCCAGGAGGCGCAGTCGAGCACGAAACCGCTCAGGTCGCTCGCAAGGATCGCCGGCGGCGTGAAGGCGAACATGGAATCCGTCTGTTCGCGTCGCCACAACCGGATCGCGACGCCCGGCGCGGTCCGTCCGGCGCGGCCGGCGCGCTGGTCAGCTGAGGCGCGCGACACCCGAACGGTTTCCAGACGGGTGATCCCGGTTGATGCTTCATGCACAGGCAAGCGCTGCAACCCGCTATCGAGGACGATCCTCACGCCTTCGATTGTGATTGACGTTTCGGCGATCGACGTGGCGAGAACGATTTTACGCCGTCCCTGTTCGGCCGGCCGGATCGCGGCGTCCTGTTCGGCGCCCGAAAGGTTGCCGAAGAGCGGCGCGATCACGGCGTCGCCCGGCAGATCCTTCACCAGCGCTTCGGCCGTTCGCCTGATTTCGGCCTGGCCCGGCAGAAAAGCGAGTATGGAGCCCTCTTCCGTATCGAGCGTCCGGCGGATGATGCGCGCCATGTAGGCTGCGATATCAATCCCGGAAGGGCGCTCCTCATAACGCAGATCGACCGGAAAGCTGCGGCCTGCGCTTTCAATCGCCGGCGCATCGCCGAGTATGGCGGAGACGCGCGCGACGTCGAGCGTAGCCGACATCACGAGAATTCTGAGATCTTCGCGCAGCGCCGATTGCACGTCGAGCGCCAGCGCCAGTCCAAAATCGGCGTCAAGCGACCGCTCGTGAAACTCGTCGAAAATGACGAGAGAGACGCCGGGCAGTTCGGGTTCGTCGAGCAGCATGCGGGTGAAGACGCCTTCCGTCACCACCTCGATACGGGTGTCGCCGGATACCCGCGTATCAAGCCGCGTCCTGTAACCGACGGTTTCGCCGGCCTTTTCGCCGAGAAGGCGCGCCATCTGCCGGGCGCTGGCCCTCGCCGCCAGTCTGCGCGGCTCCAGCATGATGAATCGCCCCTGCTTCGCCCAGGGCTGATCGAGCAGATGGAGCGGGACCAGCGTCGTCTTGCCAGCGCCCGGCGGCGCGGCAAGCACCACATTTTGCGACTGCTCCATCGCCGACGAGAGGTCGGGCAGGGCGTCGCTGACGGGAAGGCGGGGAAGCTCGGGTTTCATGGTCTGCCGGTTGCGATAATGGCTTCCCTGTCTATCAGTTGCGGACGGCTTGCGGCAATCCGCCCTTCCTGATCAATCGGCGCTCGCTATCACGAGGCAGGTGGGCTACATAGATCAGGATTGGTTCACACTGGATTGACGGAGCTGGACATGGGCGAAACCGTCCGCAAGACACTAGTGCTGACGGGCGCGAGCCGTGGAATAGGACATGCGACGGTCAAACGGTTCTCGCGCGATGGCTGGCGGGTGATAACCTGTTCAAGGCAGTCCTTCGCCGAAAACTGTCCGTGGCCGGCTGGTCCGGAGGACCATATCAAAATTGACCTTTCCGATCAGGAGGACGTCGGAAGCGCAGTCGCTGAAATCCGCCATCGCCTGGAAAAAGAGGGCGGACGGCTGGACGCGCTGGTCAACAACGCCGGCATCTCCCCCAAAACAGAAGACGGCACGCGCATGAACTCGCTGGAAACGCCCATGCATGTGTGGCGAGATGTCTTTCAGGTCAATTTCTTTGCGCCCATCATGCTTGCCCGCGGCCTGTTCAGGGAACTGGAGACAGCGAAAGGCTCGGTCGTCAACGTAACCTCGATCGTTGGCTCTCGCGTACACCCTTTCGCTGGAACCGCCTATGCGACGTCCAAGGCGGCGCTTGCCTCGCTGACGCGTGAAATGGCGGCGGATTTTGGGCCGCACGGCATTCGCGTCAACGCCATCGCACCCGGTGAAATCGAGACCGCGATCCTGTCGCCCGGAACCGACAAGATCGTCGAGAACATTCCCCTGCGCAGGCTGGGAACGACGGCCGAAGTGGCCGAGACTATCTTCTTTCTGTGCAGCAGCGCGTCATCTTACGTGACGGGCAGCGAGATCCACATCAATGGCGGCCAGCACGTTTAGTGGGCAGAGTCGAACCGGCCGATACGGACGCCGTAGTGGACCGCGAGGCCATAGTCGGGGTCATCGTCGGAATCGATCATCAACTGGCCTGCTTTCGAGAGCAATGCGTGACAGTCGCGCGACAGGTGTCGCAATTCCAGACGTATGCCCGCCGCTTCATATTTCGAGGCGAGCGCTTCGATCGCCTGCAGCGCAGACTGGTCTGCGACCCGCGATGACTTAAAATCGACGATGACGTGATCGGGATCCTCGTCAGGCTTGAAGAGTTCCTGAAAGCCGGCCGCGGAACCGAAGAACAGCGGTCCCTCGATGCTGTAAATGCGGGCGTCGTCCGTATCCTCGACAGTCGCCCGGATCCGCGTTGCGTTGCTCCAGGCATAGGCAAGCGCCGATATGATGACGCCGGCTACCACCGCGATGGCGAGATCCGTCAGGACGGTGATGATCGTAACCAGAATAATGACGGCGGCGTCAATGCGCGGCACGCGCGTGATAATCGTGAAGCTCTTCCAGGCGAAGGTGCCGATCACCACCATGAACATCACGCCGACGAGTGCGGCGAGCGGGATCTGTTCGATCATGGACGATGCGAACAGGATGAAGCTCAACAGCAAGACGGCCGCCGTAATGCCGGACAGGCGTGTCCGCGCCCCGGATTCGACGTTGATTATCGACTGTCCGATCATTGCGCAACCGCCCATGCCACCGAAGAATCCGGTCACCACATTGGCTGCGCCCTGCGCTACGCATTCCTGCGACGCGCCGCCGCGCGTGCCGGTTTTCTCGCCGACAAGGTTGAAGGTCAGAAGGCTTTCGATCAGGCCGATCGCGGCCAAAATGATTGAGTAGGGCAGGATGATTTCAAGTGTTTCCAGCGTGAAGGGAACAGATGGGATCGCGAATTCCGGCAGTCCGCCGGCGATCGACGCCATGTCGCCGACGCGGGGAACCGGAATGTCAAAACCGATCACCATGGCGGCCACGACCAGGATGGCTGCGAGCGGCGCTGGGACCAGACGGGTCAGGCGCGGCACAAAATGGATCACGACCATCGTCAAGGCGACGAGGCCCAGCATGTAGACAAGCGGCAATCCGCTGATCCACGACTTGACGCCGTCGGGGCCCGTCACCTTGAACTGCGCGAACTGCGCCAGGAAGATCACGATCGCAAGCCCATTGACGAAGCCGAGCATCACCGGATGCGGCACGAGCCGGATGAACCGGCCGAGCCGGAAAATTCCGGCGACAATCTGCAACATTCCCATCAGCACGACGGCGGCGAAAAGATAGTTGACGCCGTGGCTGGCGACAAGCGACACCATCACGACGGCCAGGGCTCCGGTCGCGCCCGAGATCATGCCCGGACGGCCGCCGAAAACGGAGGTGATCAGGCAGACGATGAAGGCGGCGTAGAGGCCGACCAGTGGATTGACGCCTGCGACAAAGGCGAAGGCGACGGCCTCTGGCACGAGGGCGAGAGCGACGGTCAGTCCGGAAAGTATTTCAATGCGAATACGGTCCGAATTCAGGGGAAACTGGTCCTGGTTTCGCATCCTGCGTATCGGCATGCTGATGGCTGCGTAGGCTGGCTTGAGCAAAGAATCGTCCAAATGTGGGTGAGGGAATGCTTGGTTTCGCGCGCACCTTATTGCACCGCACAAAAAAAGGCTACCTTGAAATTTGCCCTGCAAAGCTCCCATGCGCATATGAATGATGAAAACGGACGTTGACTCCAAGTGTGATCACACATATCACCACGGCATGACAGAACATATTCAGGTCGCCGAAACCGGGTCAGCGCCCGCCGGTTTGCACGGCAACGCCATTCTTCGCAATCCGGGCATGCCGCTGGAACTCGATTGGGTCAACGAGGTCCGCATCAACACGTCCGCCGTGGAACGGCGTTGCGCGACGCTGGCCGGACGCCGGTCCGTCAAGAAGGACGCCCAGGCAGGCTGGTTGCTGAAAGCAGTCACCTGTATTGATCTCACGACGCTGAATGGCGATGATACAGCCAACCGCGTCAAACGGCTCTGCGCCAAGGCAATGCGCCCGATCCGGCCGGATATTCTGGATGCGCTTGGCGTCGCCGATCGGCGCATTTCAACCGGCGCCGTTTGCGTTTATCACCGGTTCGTCGCGACCGCCGTCGAGGCTCTCGTAGGCAGCATGATCCCTGTCGCAGCTGTTTCCACCGGATTTCCGGCTGGTCTTGCCCCGCATGACACAAAGGTCCGGGAGATCGAGGCGTCGGTCGCGGACGGCGCGGGGGAGATCGACATCGTGATCACCCGCGAACATGTGCTGACCGGCGACTGGAAAGCGCTCTACAATGAGATGCGGGATTATCGCGCGGCCTGCGGCGACGCGCACGTCAAGGCGATATTGGCGACCGGCGACCTCAGGACGCTGCGCAATGTCGCCAAGGCGTCTCTGGTTTGCATGATGGCGGGCGCTGATTTCATCAAGACGTCCACCGGCAAGGAGAGCGCCAACGCGACTCTGCCTGTCAGCCTCGTCATGCTGAGAATGATCCGCGAGTACCATGCGCGCACCGGCCAACTGATCGGGTTCAAACCGGCCGGAGGGATTTCGACAGCCAAGGATGTACTGGCCTACCTGATTCTGATGAAGGAGGAACTGGGCCGGCGCTGGCTGGAGCCGGATCTCTTGCGCTTCGGAGCCTCATCGCTGCTGGCCGACATAGAACGTCAGCTTGAGCATCACGTCACTGGCCGTTACTCGGCCTTCAACCGCCATCCGATGGGCTGAGGACAAGTATCATGTCAGTAGCAGACTATCTCGACAGCATGGATTACGGACCCGCCCCGGAAGACGACGGCAATGCGCGCAGCTGGCTGGCTGCGCACAACGGGCGATTCGGCCATTTCATCAATGGGCGCTTCACCGAGCCGAAAGGAAAGAGCTTCGAAACGATCGAGCCGGCGACCGGAAATATCCTGGCCACCGTCGCGCTCGGCGCCGAGGCTGACATTGACGCAGCGGTTGCGGCGGCGGCGAAAGCCCAGTCGTCCTGGCAGGCGATCGGCGGAAAGAAGCGCGCTCGGCACATCTACGCGCTCGCCCGCATGGTGCAGCGTCATGCGCGACTGTTCGCCGTGCTTGAAGCGCTCGACAACGGCAAGCCGATCCGCGAAACACGCGATCTCGATGTTCCGCTGGTCGCGAGACATTTCTATCACCACGCCGGCTGGGCGGAACTGCAGGATACGGAGTTCTCCGATTACCAGCCGATTGGCGTTATCGGCCAGATCATTCCGTGGAATTTCCCGCTCCTGATGCTTGCCTGGAAGGTTGCGCCGGCGCTGGCGCTCGGCAACACGGTTGTGCTGAAGCCGGCTGAATCGACGCCGCTCACCGCACTGCTCTTCGCAGAGCTTGCCTCGAAAGCGGACCTGCCTGCCGGAGTGCTCAACGTCGTGACCGGCGACGGATCCACCGGCTCCCTTCTTGTCGGACACGATAAGGTCGGCAAGATCGCCTTCACCGGTTCTACGGATGTTGGCCGCAGGATTCGCGCTGAAACCGCCGGCAGTGGTAAATCGTTGACGCTCGAGCTCGGGGGCAAATCGCCCTTCATCGTCTTCGACGACGCTGATCTCGAAAGCGCCATCGAGGGCGTCGTGGACGCGATCTGGTTCAATCAGGGTCAGGTATGCTGCGCAGGCTCGCGACTTCTGGTGCAGGAAAGCATCCATGACCGCTTCATCGAGCGGCTGAAGCAGCGCATGACGACGCTGCGCGTCGGCCATCCGCTTGACAAGGCGATCGACATGGGCGCCGTCATCGAGGAGCGCCAACTCGAACGCATCCGCGCGCTGGTCGCAAAGGGCGTCGAGGAGGGCGCGACTGCGTTTTCGCCGCCAATCGAGATGCCCGAAGATGGGTGTTTTCATCCGCCGACACTGCTGACAGGCGTCGAGCCGGCCTCGACGGTCGCGACCGAAGAGATCTTCGGGCCAGTCATGGTCGCAATGTCATTCCGTACTCCGGACGAGGCGGTCGCGCTCGCCAACAACACCCGCTACGGGCTCGCGGCCAGCATCTGGAGCGAGCAGATCAGTCTCGCGCTCGACATAGCTCCAAAGCTGAAGGCCGGTGTGGTTTGGGTCAACGCCACGAACCTGTTTGACGCCGGCGTGGGTTTCGGCGGCTACCGCGAATCGGGCTACGGACGCGAGGGCGGTCGCGAGGGCGTGTTCGAATATCTGAAGCCGAAAGCCTTTGCGGCGCGCAAACCGCGCAAGCCTCTGCCGCCCGTTCCTGAAGCAGACGCCGACGCGAGCTTCGAGCCGATGGCGATCGACCGCACAGCCAAGCTTTTCATAGGCGGCAAGCAGGTCCGTCCGGATGGCAATTATTCGCTGCCCGTGATTTCGCCGAAGGGCAAGATCATCGGAGAGGTCGGCGAAGGAAACCGCAAGGACATTCGCAATGCGGTGGAAGCCGCCCGCAAGGCCGAAGGCTGGGGCAAGGCGGCCACGCATCTCAGAGCCCAGATCCTCTATTATCTGGCCGAGAATCTCGCCGTTCGCGAAAAGGAATTCGCAAGCCGGCTTGTTGATATGACCGGAGCGCGCAAGAGCGAGGCGGAGAAGGAAGTGGCCGCCGCAATCGAGCGTCTTTTCACCTACGCCGCGTGGGCCGACAAATATGACGGTGCGGTGCATTCGCCGCCGCTTCGCGGCGTCGCTCTCGCCATGAACGAACCGGTCGGCGTAGCCGGCGTCGTCTGTCCGCCGGAGGCGCCGCTGCTGGGTTTCGTCAGCCTTGTCGCGCCGCTGGTCGCAATGGGAAATCCTGTCGTCGCCGTTCCCAGCGAACGATACGGATTGATGGCGGCCGATCTCTACCAGGTGCTGGAGACGTCCGACGTGCCCGCCGGGGTCATCAATGTCGTGACAGGCGCTTCGAAAGCGCTGGCGAAAACGCTCATCGAACACGCCGACGTCGACGTGGTTTGGGCATTCGGATCGATGGAGTTGTCCGAGATGGCGGAAGCCCTGTCCGTCAGCAACATGAAGCGGACCTTCGTCGACAATGGCCTCGCCACCGACTGGTACGACGCCGCCCAGGCCGAAGGGCGTGAATTTCTGCGCCAGGCTGTCCAGGTCAAGAACATCTGGATTCCCTATGGGGAGTAGGTCCGAACTGATCTCGACCGGGCTCGAGACAGTTGAACGGACCACGCTGCAGGACCAGATCTACCGGCAACTGCGCCAGCGCATCATGTCGGGCTTCTTTCTTCCGGGCCAGTCGCTGAGCCTGCGCTCGGTCGCCGAAGCCGTCGGCGCCTCGGTCATGCCGGTGCGCGATGCACTGAGACGGCTTGAGACGGAAAACGCGCTCGTCGCGGGTCACAACAGGGCGCTGGAAATCCCGCGGCTGGACAGGGCTTCCTTGCGTGAAATCGGGCAAATGCGGATCGCGCTCGAGGGGCTTGCCGTCGAGCGGGCCGCCGCCTCGATCGGGAGCGACAAAATAGAAGCGCTTCATCGTTTGTGCAATGAAATGGACGTCGGTATCGCGGACGGGGACACCGAAGCCTATCTCACCGCAAACTGGGCGTTTCACAGCCACATCTATCGCGCGGCGCCGGCCGAGATGTTGCTTGCCTTCATCGAAAGCCTCTGGCTTCGCATGGGCCCCTGGTTTCGCGTCGTCGCGCTCGACGGCGCCCATCTCGACCGGGCCATGATTTTCCACGGGGCAATCGTCGATGCGTTTGCGCGAGGCGATGTCGCTGCAGCGCGGGAAGGCGTCGTCGGCGATATCGAGGCAGCGGTTTGCGATCTCGAAAAGTGGCTCGGCGAAAACGGCCACTGATCGCTCGATCTCCACCTTGTTATGCGGGAACCATTTTGGCGAGAAAGGTGTTTTTCTCCTGAAGGAGTTTAAACGATGCGCACACGTACATTGATCGCCGCAGTCATCGCACTGCCATTGAACGCTGTTCTTTTCGGAACAGGCGCTGTAATCGCCCTTTCCCTGCCGTATCCGGATGAATACCTGAAATACGTGCTACCCGCCGTGATTCTTTTGAGTCTGATCGTGACAGTTCCGGTCGCACGGAAGCTGGCGCCGCGTTTGAGTGTACGGAACGACTACTATCCTGCACTGTTCAAGAAGCCGTCGTGACTATTGAGGAGCACTCTGATCGAAATTCCGGGTGTCTCTCAATCCGCCGCTATAGTCGATTTTCATGGATGGTTTCCCGGGCGTAATCAGGGTCGCCTCGCCTTCTTTCAACCCACTCTTCCAGGTCGCCTTGAGGATTCGTCGGTCCGGGTAGGCAAGAACGCCCGGACCATGTCTTTCGCCCTTGTTCCAGGAGCCGGAATAGCTGAAGCCGTCCGGATAGGTCTCGAATCCGTTTCCGTCGCGCAATCCCGCTTTCCAGCCTCCGGAATAGTAGGGTTTTCCGGAACCGATCAAACGCCCATCTCCGTGAAATAGCCCGCGCTTGAAACTTCCGAAATATTTGCTGCCGTCGGCAAGTTCCAACTCGCCGTCCCCATCGGCGCGATCGTGACGGAATTCGCCACGGTATCGATACGCGCCGTCAACCTCGAGAACGCCGGATCCCCTCCATTTGCCAAATCGGTATTCGCCGGAATAGCTGCCCCAGTTCGCGCGCTCTACTCCGCGACCATGCTTTCTGTCGCCTTTCCACGTTCCCTCATAGACCCCGTCATTGACGGTTATCATCATCCCGGAGCCGTCGCGGCGTCCTTTCTTCCAGTAACCGTGATAGGTGTCGCCGTTTGGCCAGATCATTGTTCCAAGGCCGTATGGGACGCCGTCACTAAGGTCGCCCGAATATTGGCGCCCATCCTCGAACGTCACTGTTCCAGGCGTCGGCCTCGCAACGGGAACGGGCACGATGCCTGGGGTCGCAAATGTGGCCGGGATTGATTTCTGCTCGAAATCAATTCCCGTTCCCTTTACGTATTTCTTGTCCAGCCATTTCAGATCGTCCGCGTCGGCTTCTGTGACGAACAGCGTCGCCTCATGCCCGAAGCCAAGTCCTGCCATATAAAAACCGACGAGGGCGTTGCCCTGCGCTTTTCGCGTATTTTCGTCGTAGGAATTGTGGAAACCGACCCTCGCTCCATCCTGAATGTAGCGCTTGACGCCGCCGAGCCAGATCAGACCGCATGAGGAGGCGCATCTCCCCTCGGCATAGGTGTCGAGCTCCCTCTCGCGAATTGTATTTCCAATGCGCAGCGCGACGTAGGTTCTGCCGCCGTCGGACGCCAGCCTGACAAGTTTCGGGGGATCGCTTTTCGCGCTATCGAGAATTTCTATGAAGGTTTCAGCGTCGCCAACCTCGATATCGCCGGTGATGCGTATCTGATCGCCGGCGAGCGTGATATCCGCAGCGTACACCGTTCCGGAAGCACATGCCGTCATGATCAGCGCCAGCAACACGCCAATGATCCGGATCGGCGAAATTCCGGGACGGATTTCAAAGTTCGCAGACATACTCAGCCGTGAACACATTAATCTTTCTCTTGTTCGACACGATGCAACCGTCGGTGAAAACGCCGGACCCGCGCAGTTTGCCGGCGGCGTCGAAATATTCCGCGTCACCGTTCGGCAAGTCATTGGCGAATTCTCCAACGACGCGCCCGAGCCTTGGTGATTCGAATTCGCCTTTGCCGCTCCGCATGCCGTTAACCCAGCCGCCCTTGTAAACGCTGCCGTCGGCGTAGAAGTAGGAGCCCTGACCCTGTCTGTAGCCAAAGACGAACTCTCCGGAATAGCGGTCGCCGTTTGCCGGGTGCGCGCCTTCCCAGCGTTCGCCGCCGCGACCGCTGATCTGCCCTTCGCTGGTCTGTCCATAGTAGATGTAAGCGGCGGGTTTTCCATCGAGGGTGAACGACACTTTCAGTGTCCCGATCCCATCAACATAGCCGCCTATGCATGAGCCGCTCCATTCGAGCGACGCTTGTGATCGGACGACTGGCGTCCAGACTCTGCAGTCTTCGGCGTCCGTGGTTTGCCAGCCGGCTTTGCTGGCGCCGCTCCGGCCATGGATTTGGCTGATCAGGTCTGACGGAACCTTGCCTTTCTCGATCAACCCGTAGTCCCGCGCAAAAGCGGTGACTGCTCTGTGCGTTCGCCCCCCAAAGCGCCCGTCAACAATGCCCGCTTTGTAGTGAAGCGCGTTGAGGCGCTTCTGCAAGGCGGCGATTTCAGATTTGTCCAGCCCGGCCGTGACCGATCCGATTGCGACGAATTCGATTTCCTCACGTCCGTCGCCCTCCCTCGGTTCCCCGTCGCCGGTTAGCTTGTCATTCTCCCAGACGCCGGCGATGACAGTCCCGTCCTTGCGCTTCAGGACGCCCGGCCCATTCTTGCGGCCATTTACGAACCATCCGGAAAAGCGAACGCCGTCGGACTGGAGGAGGACGCCGCTTCCTTCCGGTTTGCCGTCCTTCAGCGTCCCCCGATACTCCGTTCCATCCGCGAGTGTTTTCCGGGACGCGGTTTGCGTGCTTTTCGCCAAACTGCGACGGTCGATTTCGGGAGGCGCGCTGCTTTCGTCCTTGACGCGGTTCAGCGTAACCTGTGTTCCCTCGTCCCAAATTCCCTTGAAGATATCGCCGTCCGCCGTTTCCAACGTTCCACGGCCATGCATCTTCCCGGCCTTGAATCGGCCGGTGAACTGGTCTCCTTCTACGGTTTCCACAGTCATCGGTCCTTGCGGCCGACCATTGGAGAATTTGCCGGAATAGACATCGCCGCTCCTGGTGACGAGCACGCCAGTTCCATGCGGCGCGCCGTCCCGTTCCTGGCCCTCGTAGTTTTGATAATCCGGTCGAAACAGCGGAACGGAGGCAGGCGTGGGCGTCTCAGCGGGTTGCGAGACGGCGTCGGTTGGTGGGGGCGGGACAACAAACCTTTCCGGATCGCCAGTGCTCTTTCCGCGCCGTGCCTCAAGGACGACGGCGATATCGGAAACGTCGAGCGCCAGTCCTGTCAGATACTGGATCAGAACGATCGACCGCCTGGAAACCGTCTCGTTGTCCGCATGGTCGGAAGAGAAGTCCAGGCCGCCGTCTTCCGGCAGTGTGCGATGCCGCCCGGCAAGCCAGATCAGGCTACACAGATTAGAGCAGTCATCAAGGCCGGTGGTTGTGGTCAGTTCCGCCTCGCGAATCATCGTTCCAATCGCTATTGCGGCGTCGAAATCTCCCGATGTTACGTTGACGACAATCGGCGCGGCCCCATTAGCGGAAGCTGTGATGGCGCGGAACCGCGCCAGGTCGCCTTTGAAGACAGATCCCGAGTAGACGATGTTTCCGTTTGTTACGTCGAAATTGCCTGCCAGTGCGTAGGCGGACGCCGAAGACAGCCAGAAAAGGATACAGAATAAGCGGAGGAGCATCAGTTGTGGGCATCGTGTAGTTGTTCAATTATTCCGGGATATTTGCAGCTTTCCGTGTCGCCCACAAGTTGCTTAATGATCATTGCTAGTAAAAAGAAGAATTGGCCAGAACTGCAACGAGCGGCTGGCTAAGTCTGCTGGCCGGCGCTATGAACGATCCGATTTGCAAAGTGGAGAGTTCGGATGCCGTCATCACGCCGTACATTTCTTTTGCTAGCCGGCGCGGCCGTCTTGCCGGTATCCGGGTGCCTGTCCATGTCGGACGCGGATGTGCGCGACGTGCCGGTCAATGCCGGCGCAGCGGCCTCCGCCATCAATGGCCACAGGGCGAGCAAGGGACTGCCGCCTCTGCAACACGACGCCCGGCTCGATGCGGTCTCGGCCGACATGGCGCGCCATATCGCCCGCCGAGACAGCATGAACACCCGCGCGCACAGCGCCAGAGGTCTTTCGTCGCGGCTGGATGGCGCCGGTTACCCGACCTATGCCGGCGCGGAAAATCTCGGCGCGGGCTACACGTCGCTCGGCCACGCCATGGATGGGTGGAAGGGATCGCGCGATCACGACAAGAATCTTCTGAACCGCCATGTCACCCGATTCGGTATCGCAAGGGCCTCGCGTCTGGATGGGCGATACCGCAATTTCTGGGTGTTGACACTTGCCCGCCCGGCATCCGACGGACGTCCGACGGTCTGAGCGTTCAGGACGAATAGGCGATCGCGTTGAGCGCCACGCCGCCGGTCGCAGCGACCAGCACGACGATCCATGGCGGTGTTTTCCATGCGGTCAACAGCACGAAGCAGGACAGCGCCAGAGCAAAATCGTAAGGTCCGTTGACCGCTCCAACAAAAACGGGATTGTAGAGCGCTGCGCCCAGAATGCCGACAACCGCCGCGTTGGCGCCGCGCATAAGGGCCTGCGCGTCAGGGCGCTTTCGAAAACTGTCCCAGAACGGTAGTACGCCAACCAGCAGCAGGAAGCCCGGGAGGAAGATCGCCACGAGGGCGATCGCGGCGCCGGCGACGCCGTGCGGTTGCGGGCCGAGAATTGCGCCAAGATAGCCGGCAAAAGTGAAGAGTGGGCCGGGGACCGCCTGTGCGGCCCCATAGCCTGCGAGAAAGTCGGAGCGACTGACCCAGCCATTTCCGACAATTTCGGTTTCCAGCAACGGCAGCACCACGTGGCCGCCGCCGAAGACAAGAAAGCCGGCGCGATAAAACGCGTCAAATACCGCGAGTCCCTGAAGCGACCCGGACGCCGCCAGGATTGGCAGGATGACGAGCAGTACGAAAAACAGCGCGATCAGCAGCGCGCCAATCGCCCGCGGAATCATGAATTCGATGTGATGCGAGATCGCTTGCGATTGATCCCGGCACAGCAGCATCCCGCAGGCCGCTCCTGCGAGTATAGCGAGGACCTGTCCTGCAGATCCCGCGACAAAGATCACGATCAGAACGGCGCCAAGCGCAATGCTGGCGCGCGTGCGATCCGGCGTCAGAGTTCTGGCCATGCCCCAGACGGCTTGCGCCACAATCGCCACCGCCACAAGTTTGAGACCGGCGATGACGCCCTCTCCGATAGTACCCGATAGAAAGACGGCGCCATAGGCAATGCAAATCAGAAGTATCGCGGAGGGCAGGGTAAAGGCGACCCAGGCCGCGAGTGCGCCGAGCGCTCCGCCGCGAAACAGTCCTAGAGCAAAACCCACCTGGCTTGACGCTGGACCCGGGAGAAACTGGCAAAGCGCGACAAGATCGCCATAGGCCTTGTCGTCGATCCAATTTCGCCTTGTCACCAGTTCGTCGCGAAAGTAACCAAGATGCGCGATCGGTCCGCCGAATGAGGTTAACCCGAGCTTTAGAAATGCTGTGAAAACTTCGCCAGCGCTGCCTTGAGCCGTCCGCGTGGTCGATGGTTTCGTCACTTTCTGGTTTCTCCTTGCCGAAGATGCGGTCATGCCGGTGCTTGCGGAATGTAATAATTGTCGTATTTGGGCTGGAACGGGTTCGCAATCAAAACTATGGTCTGCCCGGTGATCCCGACTGCGATGGGAAAGGCGCCGTGAGGGTGGCCGCTTCCTGACGGTCGGCGCCGGAGCCTGAATAAATATGCTTGTTGCTGGAGAGAACGCCGATGACGAACCGCTTCACTTGGTCCTGGAAGTTGCTGGTTGCTTCAGCCGTTCTCTGCTCTGTCGGATTGGCGGCGCTTGACGCCCGTGCTTCCTGCAGCAGCAATCCCGCGCCAGGCGTCGACTGGTCTGATTGCCGCAAACGCAACCTTATACTCAGCGACACCGATCTTTCGGGAGCGAATATGAGCGGGTCGGAGTTGATCTCCACGGACCTTCGCCACGCCAAGCTGGACGGCGCCAATCTCGAAAGGGCCGATCTGCTCCGCACGGTGTTCCACGGGTCATCCCTGGTTGGAGCAAATTTCATGAAGGCCGCCGGATACAGGGCTGACTTCTCAAATGCGGATTTGACGGACGCGAGTTTCGAAAAGTCGGAGATGCAGCGGACGGGTTTCACTGCTGCGACCCTTGTCAACGTCAATTTTTCGAAGGCGTCGCTCGGTCGCGCCCGTTTCAACGACGCAACGATCGAAGACGTCAATTTTGATTTCTCGATCCTTGCCAGAGCGGATTTCCGGGGCGCTGCGATGTCCGGCTCGATCAATTTCAGCAACGCCTTTGTCTATCTGGCGCGTTTTGAGGGCGTGGATCTCACAAACGCGGAAGGCCTTGTCCAGAGTCAGATCGACATGAGCTGTGGCGATACGGAAACCGTCCTGCCCGACGGGCTTGATCCATCCTCGGCCTGGCCCTGCAGCGACGAGGACCAGTAAGCGCAAAGGGTCCAACCAGTAATGATATACGTTAGTCCACCAAATCGCTTTGCAACTTGATTCTGATTTCGACTAGGTGACTGATTACGTCGGTGGTTGCTATGTAGAATACTTTATATGAGATGCGTAACTATTGACATTGTTAATAATTCGGCAATAGAAAGTTTAGCCGAACTAAAACCACCAAGTTTGGCCTGGATTGGAGATTGTTGAGGCGCATCTCCAATCCTCCCCGTCAATCCGAAACCTACCTTAATATACTTGGTCTGCGCCGGTGCGCAGCAGCAGATCGTGATACTTGTGCAGAACAGATGAACCGATGTGAATCCTTTGCTGTCTTGGCGCATTACACCATCGAAAGCGCCCAATGACCTATCGTGTTGCGTTCTTGCCACTTTTGGGTTGAAGTTCTGCGATCTTGTGCGCGGGCATAGGTTTTCCGAAGAGAAATCCCTGGCCGTACTGAAATCCCGCTGTGCGCAACAGCGCCGCCTGATTCTCGTTTTCGATTCCCTCCGCCGTCGAGCGCTTGCCCAGATTGTTGGCGAGCGCAGCGATCGTGCTTGCAATGATCGAAGCCTGACGATCCGACTCGATTCGGCGAACGAATGACCGATCGATCTTGATCTTGTCGAAGGGAAATTGCTGCACATAGGTCATTGACGAAAACCCGGTTCCGAAATCATCGAGCACGATATTTACGCCCATTGCGTCAAGTGCGTGCAGTTCCTGGATCGTGTTGGGTGATGCATGCAGCAGGGTCGTTTCGATGATCTCGATATCGAGCAGGTCGGGATCCATGTCCAGCGTCGTCAGCAACTGGTCGATCTGTTTGACCACGACGCCGTGGCCAAACTGTCGCGGCGACACGTTGAGCGCAATTCCAAGATGATGCGGCCATGTCGCAGCTTCTCGCAATCCTGTCTCGATAACCCATTCGCCGATTTCGTGTATCAGCCCGAAATCCTCGGCAAGCGGGATGAATTCGTCGGGACGCATGACCTCACCAGTTTCGCCGCCCAGCCGGATCAGCGCTTCATATCCGACACGGCTGTAGTCGGAAAGATCGACCACCGGCTGGTAGTGGAGTTCGAAGCTATTTTCCTTGACCGCAGTGTGGAGCGCCAGCAAACCCTTCTTCTTCCACGTCAGCTCCTTCGCGATTTCTTCGTCGAAGAAGCGATAGGAGCCGCGACCGGACTCTTTCATTTTGTATAGCGCGCTGTCTGCCTTGGCGACCAGAGTTTCTGCAGTGTCCTCCGGATCATCCATCATGGCGATTCCGATACTGGCCGTCACTTCGATCGATAGTCCTTCCAACTGGAATGGGCGCGATACCTTTCGGATAATGTCCGCTGCGACTGATTCCAAACGCTTGCGATTTGTGTCGGAGCGTTTGAAGAGAATTGCGAACTCGTCGCCGCCCTGCCTTGCCACAAGGCTGGAGCGCCCGGCGCATTTCCTGATGCGTTCAGCCACAGCCTTGAGCAACTCATCTCCGATGATGTGCCCAAAACTGTCATTGATCGGTTTGAACCAGTCGATATCGATCAGCATCAGGCCAAGGCGCGAACCGCGATTCTTTGACGTCGCAATGGCTTCTTCAAGCGACGCGTTGAGCAGCGACCTGTTTGCAAGACCCGTCAGCGTGTCGTGGTTCGCCGCGTATTCGATCCTCCTTGACGCTTCAACTTTGTCTGTAACATCCGAATAGGTCGCGACCCAGCCTCCTCCAGGCATTGGCGCATAGGTGGCGTTTACGCTCCTGCCATTTCCAAGCCGGTAGTTGAAGGAAGTCGTCGTGCCGGCTGCGAGATGTTTATCGAGGCGGTTTGTGATCTCGCTTTCCCGCACATTGACGCTGCCCCGGCGTATTTCATTTCGCAGAATCCGGCGAAAATTCATGCCCCTTTTGACTTCGCCAGCCGGTTTGTCGAAAATCTCGATGTATCGCCTGTTCCAGAGCCTTAGATCCCCATGCTCGTCGAACACGCATACGCCTTCATGCATGTTCGCCAAGGTGATCGCCAGTTCCTCCTTGGCTTCCCGCGCCAGCCGTTCGGATTCTCTCAGCTTCAACTCGTCGTGCTTGCGGTCCGTGATGTCGCGAAAAGAACCGAAAAGGCGCACGGGCATGCCGTCCACATACGCCGCCTTGCCCACGGCGTGGACCCAGCGCCTGTTGTCGCGCGCGGTGATGAAGGGAAGTTCAAGGTCCCAGCCTGTTCCATTCTCGATGGCGCGGCTAATGGCTTTCTCGAGAATGGGGCGGGCTTCCGGCAGATAAAATCCTATTGCCGCCTCGAGAGTTGGAATATAGTCATCGTCGACTTCGTGGATCCTTTTCGTCTGCTCGGTCCAAATCGGCTTCATGTCGTCCAGGGAGAGTTCCCAACCGCCTACGCCGGATACGGCGGCAATCTGTTCGAACAGGTCCGATTGTCGACGAGCGGCCAACATCTGCGACCGCCCGAATTGTTGTGCGTCGCGCGCTTCCACCTCGTTTTCGAAAGTGTGGACCAGCCCTTCCACGATTTGACCCAAAAGAGAAAGGCGCTCTCGTTCCTGATCGGAAAAGGTCCGGGTCCGGACATCCTTTATGCAAACCGTTCCAAGCAAATGACCATCGGTCAATCTGATCGGATAGCCGGCGTAAAACCGGATATGCGGCGGCCCCACGACAAAAGGATTGGCGCTGAAGCGCGCATCCGCCGTCGCATCTTCCACTACCATAAGCCTTCCGTGCGTCATGGCGTGGCTGCAGAACGATTCCTTGCGCGGGATGGTTTGGAGGTCGATACCGTATCTCGCCATGTTCCACTGCTCGTTTTCGCCGATGATGGAAACAAGCGAAATGGGGCAGGAGAACAGGTCCGCCGCAAGGCGCACGACGGCGTCGAGATAGTCGGACCGCTTGGAATGCTGGATCCCGAGATATTCGATTTTCTCCAGACGAGCTTTTTCGTCAAACACATCGGCGCGCGTGTTGGAGGCTTTTGTTGACGCCATTCCCGAATTTTATCCTGTGTATTGACCAATGGTAGCCACGGTCATCGAAAGTAATTCGCAGCTCATCAGAAAATTCTTAAGATGTTCCTCCCTAATAAATTGTATCAATTGAAAACGATACTTCAAAAATAGTGCGATAGCGCATCGGTCGTCGCCTTACACACACAATTGGTCCGGTGCCGGCCTATATATCGCACTGTTGCGTTCCCTTAAGAGAAATTTGTCCTCTAAACTTTTGATTCAATTGTTTTGTCTACAAATGGCTTAACCGATCCGGAGCGGCAAAATGGCAAATCCACTATTTTCATCATGTGTTTCGACATCCTTGCTCGGGCGCATGGTCCGATCGTTTATCGCGGTTGTGTCGATGGCGTTGCTTCTTGCGGTTCTAGGGCTCTCTGCGTCCAGGGCTCAGGAGTTGAAGGTGCCCGATGTCGACTTCGGCGTCAGTCAATCCGACCTGCATTCCTATCTGCTCGGCAATCCGATATCGCCGCCGGATACGACCAGCCCGCGCGCGACGCTTGAAAGTTTTATCATCATCATGCGGGAAGCCAGCCGTATTTGGCGACACGTCCGGGACGAGTTCGACCAGAGCGATCGGCCGTTTCTGACGGATGAGGAGAGACTGGAGATCAAGTATGTCCTTGCGCTAATCGACAAGGCTGCGATGATTTTTGATCTTGAGGACATCCCGCTGACTGCGCGCGACAGGACGGCGATCGAAACGGCCCTGCAATTCCAGGAAATTCTTGATCGGATCTATATTCCTCAGATGGGAGACATACCGGGCGCGTCCGCCGGCAGTTTCCTGCACTCCTCGGCCCGCGCCGATTTGCCAGAAAGCTGGATCATTCCGAGCACCAACATCACGATTGCGCGCATGGAACAGGGACCCAGGAAGGGCCACTATCTCGTCACCGCCGAGACAGTAGAGCAGATCCCGGATGACTACGAAGTGGTCAAGGTTTTTCCGCCAAAGGTCGATTCTGGCGAGGATCTTTACGACACTTATATTTACACGCCAGGGCAGATTGTGCCGCCCCAGTGGTTCGACCTCGTTGAACTAGGGCCAGAATGGCTGCAGAATCGCTATGGCGGACAGGCCTATTGGCAGTGGCTCGGGCTTATTCTGTCGTGCGTCGCGCCGATTTCGCTCGCGCTATTCTGGTATCGGCTTACACGATGGCGCGCTGTTCCCGTTTCCGCGAAGCGGCGGTACTTCGGACGACTGCTGGCGCCGTCCTACATGATCCTGTGTGCTTTGGTCGTTCGATATCTGTGCGAAAGCCACATCAACATCACCGGCGAACTTATGCTGGCGGTCAGCACGATAAGCACGGCGTTTCTCTGGGGTGGACTCGCCTGGCTTTCCTTCAGATTCATGGAGCTGATTTACACCTGGGCGATACGCAATCCTGCCCTGCCAATGGAAAGTCTCGACGCCAGCCTCTTGCATACTGGTTTCCGCATCTTGAGCATGGTGATCGCCGTGGTGATCGCCGGTTACGGGGCGACGCGCATCGGAATACCGGTTTATGGCGTTATCGCCGGTCTTGGCGTCGGCGGCATTGCTATCGCGCTCGCGGCGCAACCGACGATCGAGAACTTCATCGGCGGCGTCATTCTCTATGCTGACCGCATGGTCAGGGTCGGGGAGTTTTGCGAATTTGACGATCTTTCAGGCACGATTGAGGCGATTGGCATCCGGTCGACCAGATTGCGCGCCCTCGACAGAACGGTGATCACGATCGCCAATTCGGACCTGGCAAAACGCAAGATCGTCAATTTCAGCCGCAGGGACCAGTTTCGGCTGCGGCACGATCTCGGCCTTCGCTATGAAACGTCGCCCGACCAGATGCGCGACGTCCTGATGAAGATCCGTCAATATCTTGAGGCGCATCCGCTTGTGCAGGAAGGTTTCCGGGTCCGTTTCAAGGCGTTCGGCGAATACGCCCTGCTTATAGAACTGCATGGATATGTGTCTGCGTCCGACCTTGCGGAGTTCCTCGGCGTGCAGGAAGAAATTCTCCTTAGGGTCGCCGAAATCATAGGAGACTCCGGAACGGACTTCGCCATGCCGTCCACGACGACCTATCTGACCCGGGATCAAGGGATGGACGCCGAAAAACGCGAAGCAGCCGAGCGCCATATCGCTAACTTGCGCGCCGGAAACGCATTGCCTTTCCCCGATCCGTCGCAGCAGGAAGACACCGGACCGTTCGCGGATGTTTGGCCGCCGCAGGGCAGTGTGGCGCGCAGGAAAACAGAAGGAGAAAGTCAGAGCTGATATAAATATCAATCAAGCGACGTTGGAATAATCCGCTATGGCCGGGTCGAACGCGAACTCGGTGCGGTTTCGACCTTCCTGCTTGGCTCGGTAAAGAGCGCGGTCAGCGAGACGCAGGGCGGTCAGAAGATTGATGCCGTTTCCATCCCAATGTCCGCCAATACTTGTCGTTACCGGCAGGGCGTCGCTATCCAGTGTGACGCGAATGGCGCATATTCAAACAAACAATACGAGAAATATCTAATGTCATACACTCAAAATTTCTTCCAATGGTGGAAAAGAATGCATAATAAAGATTAATACGTGCATCGAAGTAATTATTTACTTTAAGTGGGTCGAAGCATCTCTTTGCGGACTCTCACTTGAGATCGTCAAGCATGGCATCAAACGCGTGAAACAGAACGACGGGATCAGTTGGAGCTCTTGTACATCATCAGCAGTTCTTCACTGCCGTCTATGAAGATGTGCGGACGCATCAGGACATCGCGTTGAACAAGTGGGCGCCATCCCTCGCGTTGCCTGCGCCGGATGCTGTCCTTGTCTGTCCAGTGGAGCTTGAACCCGGAATTCTCCGCATTCTGAAAGGCGCGTTCGTTCCGAATGGCGGTCAGGGGCGCAATGATCTTTGCGTCCGCGTTTCTCCAGTCATGCCACAAATGCCTTACAAGGCCGACAATACCCTTGGAATCCATTTCCGAAGCTCCGCGTCAATTGTCCGTCTCAGTCGAGTTTCCCACGCTCGCGCCGGCGATATTCAAAGGCCTTCCACAACGCCCCGCCGATGGCGGATCGAAAACCAGACCCGGGCAGGCGCTGTCAACCCCGAAAGTCTCGCCGAAGGGTGAGCGAGGCGACAATAATTCGCCAGTTTGGCGCCGTCGCGCGCCATATGGGTATCAGGACGAGCCTGCGCAATGGCGCGGGGAACAGTATTAATCGAGTGGGTCGGGTCTGGATTATCAAGCCGCGCTGGTTGAAACTGCCGGTCATGAAGGTCTTCCGTATCAAGAATGTCGCCTGTCGGGATCGCGGAATGCGGCGCTCGAGGCTGGCCGTCTGCATGATGGTCATGTTCTCGATCATGCCGCCCGCCAGCGCAGGCGGATCGGCCGCCCAGACCTGCCTGTCCGTCAATCGCGATCTGTCGCTTGGAACGCGGCTGCCGCGACTGGCTGCCCGTATCGACGCCGGCGGCCCGGTCAGGATCGTCGCCATCGGGTCGTCTTCGACGGTTGGTCTTTGGATGGTTCGCCCCTCTTTGACCTATCCACAGGTCATGAAGAGAGAGCTTGAAACCCTGTGGCCGGGAGTCGCGTTCGAGATCGTCAACAGTGGTCGCGTTGGCGATACGATTCCGGGAAACATAAAACGTTTTCGGAAAGGCGTGTTCGCTCATCGACCGGATCTGGTGATCTGGCAACTGGGCTCCAATGACATTGCCTGGGGTGGCAATATGGACGGGGTGAGGGAAGAAATTGACGCTGGCGTCGCAAGCCTGAAGGCGACCGGCGTGGATCTGATCCTGATGGATCTTCAATACGCGCCACAGGTGCTGGCGTCGCCGCATCACGCCGCCATGGAGGTCCTTATCCGCGTTGCTGCATTGCAGGAGGGCGTCGGTCTGTTCTCGCGCTTCGAAGCGATGCTCAAATCGGTGCGGGCCGGCGTTTCGGACAGGGCGCTGGTGGCGCTGGACGGTCTCCACAATTCCCGCGAGGGATATGATTGCATCGGTCGTTTGCTGGCCCGCGCCATTCACGCGGCTGTGCAGGAGTGACGGAAAAACCCATTCGCGCAGCTACACGTCGCGAGGGTGAAATTGTCGATCACAACGTGTAGAGGCTGATGGAACTGCGTTAGTCCAAGAGGTGAAGAGGAATGTGGCGGCGCGAGCGCGAGACTTAAATTTAATGGTCGGAAGATTGCATGAAATCGACGTCGTTTCTGGCCGTTGCGGCTCAATTGGTCGCCTCATTTGCTGTTCCCGCATTCGCTCAGACGCCATTGCCCGAAGGAGCGACTTACAGTGAAGACGCCAAGCCGCTGAAATCCTATGCGCCCGTCGACAATCCGGGAAGCACGGCATTCGACGTGACCGACCGGGCCGCCATCGCCAATCTGATCTACGCATAATCCTTAGCCTACGACAATTTCGAAACGAAGGCGTGGTTCAGCCTGTTTACCGATGACGTCATATTCGTCGCCGGAACGCCGGGTCAGAAAGCAGTCGCCTTTCAGGGGGATGGCTTCCGCAAACTCTGGCGGGAACGGATGGATGCGTTTCGTACGTCCGGCGCCCAGCGTCGGCGCCTCATGTCCAACATACTTTTTCTGGACCAGACCGCTGACACGGCTCATGTCAGCGTCGACGGCCTTCTGACCAATTCCAGGGATGGAAAGGCATTCAGCGCGTATCGAGCCTGAACTTTAAGGTCTGGCTGGTGAAAGGCGCTGATGGCTGGAAAATCCAGCGCTGGCACGATTTTCCGTACTCAATGGTGCCGCGGCAGTTTCAGGCTTCTGAAACACGAGGAGCGCTGCCAATCGGCGGCGTTCTTGCAACGCGACTGCAGTTTCTTGCGTAATAAACGCCTGCAGCGCACAAAGTTGAAGGCGGCGATCCCCGCCGCCCTTTGAGCTTGGTCGTCAACATGCGATCACGGGATGAAGCGCCTGGCGCTTCGTCAGGCGATCGCGACGATCCCGAGCACCACAAGGATGAAGATTACCAGAACAATTCCGATCAGGATCTTTGCGCCAGTCAGCGCTGCGCCGGAAATCGTATTGAGCCCCAGCAAGCTGGCCACGGCTGCAACGATGAGCAAGATCAGGATCCATTTCAGCATTTTGTCATCGACCTTCTTGTTTCGAATGACTGAAAACGCAGTGCTGCGGCGTAGGGTTCCATAGCATCTCCGATTTGCGGATCGAAATCGAGCCGCACAGCGAAGTTTTTGTTTCTCTGCCAAGGCGGACGACCAAGGTTCAAATGAGCGCGCCGGAAAAAGCGCAATCACCTCGCCGCAACCAATTGTTGCCTATGTCTTCGATATGTACAAAGTGAGCTTATCGAGAGATAGCTGACATTTCATTCCGGACACATGGTTTACACAGTGCGCATTTGGGGAAGCCCGAATGCCTTGGAAAGAGTGTAGACCAATGGATGAACGTCTCAAATTCATAGCCCGACTGCTTGAAGGCGAGCAGATGGCGTCGCTTTGCCGGGAGTTCGGCATATCGCGGGTGACCGG
>NZ_JBDQQS010000017.1:0-121266 GCF_039888615.1 Hoeflea sp. CAU 1731
TCTGGATCGTGCTCGCTTATCTTGACGAGCAAGATCAAGCTCAGCGCTCCCATGTCGGAACAAGATTTTCTGAAGGTGTGATCAGAAAAGGCTCTTCATGGATATTGATCGTGGTTGAAGGTCGAGACCGACGCCGCCCAGGAGGTTCTGACCACATATTGCAATGGGCCAGTAGGCGGTTGCGATGTGCGGTCTCCAATCAGGCACGGGCTTGATACGCGTTCGTGTCTAATATGGCGTGACCTGATCGAAGAACGGTTTCCATTTCCCAGTTTTAGCTTGGTAAGCTCTGCTTCTGGTTGTGTTGGGGGATACTAAGTGGTTAGATTCGCTGCAGCAGACACTCCTTTTCGCCGAATCCTCCTTGCATCAGCAAGCTCTTCTGCTCTTTCAAACTCAGGGGTCTCAGGCGTGAGTTGGTGTTCATAGTACGCTAAAAGCAGATCCTTTTCCTTCTCGGTTTCAAAATCAGAAGTTAGTAGATTTTGAAAAACTTCATCGCGGCGCTGGTCTGTCATCTTGGCATAGTTGGTTTCAGTAATACGCTCATTTTCATGCCCCAGATTGTATGACCACGCCTTGCGCTGCTCCGGTGTGTGACAATAGTCGTCGCGGACCAGTTTCAGAAAATGCCGAGCTGAATGGGGATTGAAATGGGGTAGCGCAGCTTGAGCACAAGCCTTTTCAAAGGCACGCCTGATTGAATCGCCAGTTTTCCAGGGCATGATCGGCGTGCGGTTCGATTTAGAAAAATATTTCGGAGACAGAAGAAACTTGTCTGGTGGAAATAAGGCATCATTCGAGGAGCAGCCAAGTCGATAAAGTTCCTCAATCCAGCCCTTTAGAATGTCAACGAACTGTTGTCCGATGGGAAACCAGACGTTGGTTTGACTCTTCTTGTTCTTCACACGTTCGATAGTGGCATCCTGTGTGAGTTTCTTCTTGTCGACATCGATGGATTTCAAAATGAGTGAAGCAGTGGAATCTGAACGGGTACCAAATAGAAAGGTTGCAACAATTATTGCACGATTTCTACGCTGTATCAGCGTTTTCGTCGGCATCTTAGTTATCAGCAAATCGACTTCTTCTCTGGTCGGGATAGGACGAGGTTCAGGTTGAAGCGCAATATTGGTCAGATCCTTTGGGAGCAGGAAATACTCCCCGAGGATCTTGTTTATTTTTCGATATCCTTCTTGCTGGACCAACCATTCAAAGTACTTTTTCAGATGCGAAGCACGATGCCGAACCGTGCTTCGGCTTAGATCATTCTGACCAGCGGAAATCAGATGCTTGCGATAATTGCTGACATCTTCCGTTCTAATTTTGGACAGTGACTTGTCGTCATGAAATGCCAAGAAGTCACGGACAGAGGCCAGAAAAGCGTCGAGTGTTTGGGATGAATATCGATCGGCGTATTGCTGAAAGGCGAAAATTGTTCGCTCATTCTCAAGGTTCCACTCAGGACGTATTGACCTGGAGTTTGTCCCAATACCAACTAGGAGCGCCCCTTTGTCTTCGTCTATCGTGTGCAAGCTTGTATTGAGTTTTTTGCATTCGCTGAGCGTGTCGCATTCTGTCTCACAGAGTATCTTCCTTAACCGCCCGTTACATTCCGGACATGTCGCTTGGGCTCGACAGTACCTTTCAGTATCAATGGTCAGCATAGATACATCCGGGAACACACGCGCCTTGCAGGTAAAGCATTTAAACTCACCCACGCGAAGCGGACGGTAGTTTCTGAGCGACCGCTGTTCGTGGAACCATTTGAGTTCGGCGCCACGGAAAATCTGCGGACGTCCTTGATCAATTGGACGAAGGCCGTCCTTAATCCAATTGCTCAGCGTATTGCGGCAAATGTCGTAAAGCTGAAGTACCTCTCCAACCGAATAGACCCGATTGCCCTTTGGTCGGACGGAATGGTAGGCCCGGGACATTATCCCGTCCCATCCTGCGCCTGACTATCCAGCAAGTAGTTGCATGCAAAGCATAAACTACTCGCAGCTTGTGAACGATCATTTCTGCGGAAATATCCAAAGTCGAGTGTTGACGGCGCATGACAGAATGCCGAACCTGAGGCCCGCCAACTTGACTGCGACTGCCAGGACAAAGGTCCAAGCGCTAACTTCTGGTCCTTGATCACGCCCGACGTTCCAGACCATTTTCGAATACTTGGATCTCAGATTCTCGCCATCGGGTAGTGCCAGGCGACAGCTTGATTGGTTGGGGAAAGCCAGGAGTGCTTTTGGTCCAGCGCCAAATCGTGGCCTTGGATACGTTAAATCGCTCGCAAAGATCGAGAACGCTAAGGTAGATTACCGGTGAAGGCCGCAGGCCAAGATTCGGCACATGGACAGTCCGCGAGGGTGGGATGTCCACCGGGATTGCAGCGGGCGTTTCGTCTTCTAAAGTATGTAAAGCAGCTTCTTTCTCTTTATCGAAGCTGGTGGACTGATCCGAGCTGTCAGCCTGTTGTCCGGCCGGGTTAGAACTCAGCAGCTTTCCAAAAAGTTCAGATTGTTCTGGTGATGGGTGTATTCGAGACATGCTTGCTCCCATGCTGCAAAGCAGCGTTTGGAGCCCAGCACGTCCTGCGCAGAGGCTTTGTTAAATATCGGTATCAATGTGACTGATTCATACTCAGACTGCAACATTCGGCATCATTTGAAGTCAGATCGTAAACTTCGATGTCTCAGGCCACTCTGTTAAAAGCACCGTCATGGCAATAAGCCAAGACAGCCAAAGAGCAATTGTGGGGCTAAATGATGGGTCGTACGTTTGTCATTTAAAAATTATTTTATTTTACAATTACTTATAGTTATTTCTGGCGGAGAGAGAGGGATTCGAACCCTCGAGACGGTTTCCCGCCTACACACTTTCCAGGCGTGCGCCTTCGACCACTCGGCCACCTCTCCGCAATATGCCGGGCAGGCCCTGTGGGACTTCTTCCGGAACGGCGCGCACTATAGTCAAGACGAAATCAGGATCAACCAGAATCTCGCGCGAAGATGACAGAAATGACACAGCCACAAACCGGCCGCCGGCCGGCGTCGGCAGAACTGGCGCATTTGCGCGTAACCGTAACGTCACTGTTTCGATTTCAAGTATGGCCGACATGGTTTAAGACTTGGATGAGATCCTATATGGAAGTGCAACGGAGCCAAAATATGAGATTTCTGCTTCGCGCCATCAGCTTGCTGGCCCTGATCATGGCCGTGATAACCGGCGTGCAGGACGCCATCAAATCGGTGGCCTCTTCGCAGATCGTGATCACATCGCTCGGATCAGCATGGTACAATGTCAGCCCGGATACGCTCACCCAGAGCCAATCGCTTATCCAGGGTCACCTGCACCCCGACCTGTGGGATCCGGTGATGCAATGGATATTGATGCAGCCGGCCTGGGCCGTGTTTCTGGCGATTGCGCTATTCTTCTATCTCATCGCATGGCGCCGGCCAAAACCGGCCGGGCGCTTCTCCGTCTGACAAGGAGCCGTATAATGTTCACTGACCTCTTTTCGAAACGCCACAAGCTGGAAATGCCCACGCAGGCCGATGCATTGCCGGGTCGCGACACGCCGCTGCAGACGGCAGAAAGCCATTTTGTCAACGGGCGCGCTCTCAAGGGTCCCTATCCCGACGGCATGAAGACGGCGATGTTCGCCATGGGCTGTTTCTGGGGCGTTGAGCGGATTTTCTGGACACTCGGCGGTGTGTGGATAACGGCGGTGGGCTACGCCGGAGGCATAACGCCCAACCCGACCTACGAGGAAACCGTCACCGGCATGACCGGCCACGCCGAAGTGGTGCTAGTCGTCTATGATCCGGAAAGAATTTCCTACGAAGAATTGCTGACTGTATTCTGGGAAAGTCACGATCCGACACAAGGCATGCGCCAAGGCAACGACATCGGGACCACCTACCGATCGGCAATCTACGCCTCCGACGATGCACAGCTTGCAGCGGCCGAAAAGAGCCGAAAGGACTATCAGGCCGCTCTCGACAAGGCCGGATTCGGTTGTTCCATCACCACTGAAATCGAAAAGGCGCCCGTGTTTTATTTCGCCGAAGACTACCACCAGCAATTTTTGGCAAAGAATCCCAACGGCTATTGCGGTGTCAGGGGAACCGGCGTCGCCTGCCCGATTGGGGTGTAAAGCATAATTGCGCATTTCATGGGCCTCAGAGGCCTTTGCCTGCATTTTATGCGTGATTCTTGCCATGAGCCATGCAAGGATACGCCAAGGCCGGCGGCGCACAGCGCAATGGCCCGCCGCAACCGGACTGGCGGTGCGGAAACCAATAACGAATGGAACAACGACAGGGTTGGTCACAATGAAGCGTACACTTCTCAGCATGTTTGCACTCGCCGCGATGTCGGCCACGGCTTTGGCCGCCGATATCAAACCGGCGATCATCTATGACCTCGGGGGAAAATTCGACAAGTCATTTAACGAGTCCGCCTATAACGGCGCGGAGAAGTTCAAGGAAGAAACCGGTATCGAATACCGGGAATTCGAAATCCAGAACGATGCGCAGCGTGAGCAGGCACTCCGCCGCTTCGCCCGCGACGGCAACAATCCGATTGTCATGGCCGGCTTTTCCTGGGCAGCCGCACTCGAAGACGTCGCGGCAGACTATCCGGACATCAATTTCGCGATCATCGACATGGTCGTCGACAAGCCGAATGTCCGCTCGGTCGTCTACAAGGAGCAGGAAGGCTCCTATCTCGTGGGCGTGATGGCCGCCATGGCGTCCGAAGGCGACACGGTGAGCTTCATCGGCGGCATGGATATTCCGCTGATTCGCAAATTCGCCTGTGGCTACAAGGGTGGCGTGATGGCCACCAAGGAAAACGCGAAAGTTCTCGAAGCCATGACCGGCGACACGCCGGAAGCCTGGAACAACCCGGTCAAGGGCGGCGAGATCACCAAGTCGCAAATCGCCCAGGGTTCTGACGTCATCTACGCCGCCGCCGGCGGAACCGGCATCGGCGTTTTGCAGGCGGCCGCCGACGAAGGAAAACTCGGCATCGGCGTCGACTCCAACCAGAACGGTCTGCAGCCCGGGCACGTGCTTACCTCCATGCTGAAGCGCGTGGACGTCGCCGTCTACAACGCCTTCAAGGACGCGCAGGAAGACAAGTTCACCTATGGATTCAACGTTCTGGGTCTCGCCGAAAACGGCGTGGACTACGCCATGGATGAAAACAATGCGCCGCTGGTGAGCCAGGACATGCGCGACGCCGTTGAACAGGCGAAGTCGGACATCATTGAAGGCAAGATCGTCGTGCACGACTACATGTCGGACGAAAGTTGCCCCTATTGATGGCATTCGACGACAAGTGATCATGAAAGCCGCCGGGCCGAAAGGCCCGGCGGCTTTCTTTTTCAGAAGGCATTCGGAAAATGAACCGGCCAGCGACCCGGGATGACCGCTACGATGTCATAGCGCAGGGACAAGCGCGAAGCGTCCGATTGCCGTGAGAGCCATATATCGCCGGCGGCCGCAATGCGCCTGGCCGCGGTCGCTGTGACCGCATCGACGGCGGCCTGTTCGCTGGCGCGCGCCTTGACCTCCACAAAGACGGCCAGATCGCCCTTGCGCATGATGAGATCGACTTCGCCATGGCGGGTGCGATACCTCCGGGCGACCGGCCGATACCCTTTCAGGACAAGCGCCAGCGCAGCGAACCATTCACTCAAATGCCCTTTTCTGAAGGCCTTTCGACGAGCTGCGACGCCTGTTTTGCCGCCGTTCACGCGCCGCCAGCCTTCATTGCGAGAAGCCGGCTGTAGAGCGACTTGCGGGAGATGCCGGTCACCTTTGCGGCTTCAGTCGCCGCCTTTCCGGGCGCAAGGGTTTCGCCAAGTTCCCTGAGCAGACCATCGACATCGACTTCCTCCATCTCCCTGGCTTCGGGAGGACCGATCACGAGCACGATTTCGCCGCGCACATTGTCCGTCGCGGCATAGCGCAGGGCAAGCTCCTCCAGTTCGCCACGCCGGACTTCTTCATAGGTCTTTGTGAGTTCACGGCAAACCGCAGCCGGCCGGTCGCCGCCGAGCGTTTCGGCGCAGTCGACCAGCGACGCAGAGAGGCGCTTCGGCGACTCGAAGAAAACGAGTGTGCCCGGAATGCTCTTCAACTCGTTCAGCCTGTCGATCCGCGCCTTTTTGCGATTCGGCAGGAAGCCTGCGAACAGAAATGCGTCCGTCGGCATGCCGGAGGCGACGAGTGCGGCAAGCGGCGCCGAAGCGCCTGGAACCGGCGTCACCAGAATACCCGCCTCTATCGCCTGTTCGACTAGTCTGTATCCGGGATCGGAGACAAGCGGCGTTCCCGCATCAGAGACGAGAGCGACCGATTTGCCTTTTTCAAGTGCTGCAATCAGTGCCGGCCCGGCCTTCGCCGCATTGTGCTCATGATAGGCGAGCGGCCGCACGGAAATAGCGTATCGATCGAGCAGCTTCCGCGTAACGCGCGTATCCTCGCAGGCGACGATGTCGGCCGCTGCAATGGTCTCCAGCGCACGTATCGTGATATCGCGAAGATTGCCGATTGGCGTGGCCACGAGGTAGAGGCCAGGCTCGATTATCCCTGCGGAAATTTCCTGCGATCCGATGTGAAAGCTGCCTGCCATGCGCCCTGGTTCCGCGATCCCGTCCTCTCGGTTTCGCATACTTTGCCTGCTGCTGGCAATTGCCAGGCCGGCGACCCGCTGCCCCCTTTACCGCTGGTATTTTAATCAATACTAATCGTTCGGATCGCCATTGGCGAAACGATGGGGGACTGGGGATTGCGGGATATACCGAAACGGGCGTTCGCTCGCCTTACGGGGTTGAGCATTGCGACCGTCGCCTTGGCGCTCGCTTCATGCCAGCAGACGGTCAATTACGGCCTGCCCACGGATATCCAGCAGGAACCCGCGTTCCAGGCAACAAGTTTACCAGAAAAGACAGGTCCCGCGCTGGGGGAAGTGCTGGGCTCCGGTCCGACGCGCGTCGCCATGCTTCTGCCGCTGTCGGCGCCGGGAAATGGCGCGCGGGTCGCCGCCGAGTATCGCAACGCCGCTGAACTGGCGCTGGAGACGCGCGGCGAGCACACGATGGAACTTGTCATCAAGGACACCGGCGGCACCCCGCAAGGCGCGCGAGCGCGCGCCGAAGAGGCATTGCGCGAAGGCGCAGCTCTCGTGCTTGGTCCGGTCTTCTCAACCAGCGTCGCCTCGGCCGCAAGCGTCACCCGACCCGGCAAGCGGTACGCAATCGCATTTTCCTCTGATCCGACAGCCGCTTCGCCTGGCGTCTACCTGATGTCGTTCCTGCCAAGCCAGGTTGTCGACCGGGTCATTTCCTATTCTGTGAGTATCGGATCTCCGTCCATCGCTGCGATTCTGCCGGAAGGCGCCTATGGCGCGCTTGTCGAGCAACAGTTGCGCGCTTCTCTGAAACAGCGCGGCGGCAGGCTGACCGGAGTTTCCTACTATCGCTATGACAATCAGTCTCTGGTTACCGCCGTAGAGCAGCTTCTTCCTGCGATCGAGGAGGCTGATGCGATTTTCCTTCCCGATGGGGGCCAGGCGCCCACAGCGCTTGCGCGGGTTCTCCAGTCGGAAGGCGTAAACCTCCTCGAAAAGCGCCTGATTGGCACAGGGCAGTGGCGGTCGTCCGATCTGAAATCCGCCTATCTACAGGGCGGTATCTTTGCTGATATGGACGAGACCTATTTTACGCCGTTTCGTGAAAACTATCGCGAGAAATTTGGCGCCGACCCGACCGTCAACGGCGGTCTTGGCTTTGATTCGGTGATGCTGGCCGCCGATCTGTTGGCCTCCGGAAACCCTGAAGCGCTATCGCGTTCGAATCTCGAAAACAACCGCGGATATCTCGGCGTCACAGGCGCCTACCGTTTTCTGCCGGACGGTCTCAGTTCGCGAAGCCTCGCCATCTACCAGATACAGGAAGGCGCGACGGTCGTTCTCCAGCCGGCGCCCGCCCATCCTGGCGCCATCACCACGGCCCAATACTGAACCCGCTATGCGTCAGCGACGCGCTCTTGCGAGAGCTCCTGAAAATGCATCCGCAAATGTCTCCCTGTCCTCCGGATTGAGAAAAGAGCCAATATCGGTTTCGCGCCCTTCTCCGGACACGTCCATGCGCGTGATGCCGATCTCGTCGTGCCGGGAAACATGAAACCGCGCCCAAAGCGGGTTCCAGTGAAACTCGGTGGAACGGCCGGAGGGCGCATATTTGTTGATCAGCAAATCGGTCCGGGAGACGCTCACCGTTTCCCTTGCGCGCGCCGAACGATAGTTTAGCCAAAAGGCCCCGAAAAGAAGTGCAAGATCGAGCCCGAAAAATGCGCCCACAGGCCAGGCGCCGGAAACCATGAAGACCGTCGAATGCGCCAGGGTGATGACAGTGGCGATGCCCATCACGACGATGAAGCCCACACGGCCGAGAGAGCGGTGCGGCGTAAGCATGGCCTCGAAAATCGGTTTCTCCGGATCGGGCGCGACGCACTCCGAAGAATTGCTTTTGTCCATGACAGGCGAATATAGAGAAAAAATGCAAAAGGCAAAACCAGAATCAGCGCCTGCAGGCGCACGCGGTCCGAAGCGGCGCAAGCCAAGAAAAAGGCTTCCAAAAAGCCTCTATTCAATGAGCGAACTGGACGAGATCTTTCGACGTTTCTCAGTGCAACGACCCGAGCCGAAGGGCGAACTGGAGCATGTCAACGCCTATACGCTTCTGGTCGCAGTCGTCTTGTCGGCGCAGGCGACCGACGCCGGCGTGAACAAGGCGACGCGCGCTTTGTTTCAAATTGCCGACACGCCCCAGAAGATGCTGGATCTCGGAGAAGACAGGGTGCGGGAGCACATCCGCATGATCGGCCTTTACCGCAACAAAGCGAAGAACGTCATCCTGTTGTCGCGCGCGCTCATCCATGACCATCTCGGAGAGGTGCCGGCCGACCGCGACGCCCTGACGGCACTGCCAGGCGTCGGACGAAAAACCGCCAATGTGGTGCTTAACATGGCGTTCGGCCAGCCGACCATGGCTGTCGACACCCATATTTTTCGCATCGCCAACCGCATCGGCCTTGCGCCAGGGAAGGATGTCGACGAGGTCGAGCAAAATCTGCTGCGCACCGTGCCGGAATGCTATCTGCTGCACGCCCATCACTGGCTCATTCTGCATGGCCGCTATGTATGCAAGGCCAGAAAACCGGACTGCGCCGCCTGCGTGATCGCCGACCTTTGCAAATACAAGGCCAAGACGACGGATATTCCGGCGGCGCTTATGCAGATTTCCTGATCACGCCGCGAATTCGGGGTCTTTGCGCGAAATCATCTTGTGAAGATGGACCATCATGGATGCGCCGAAGATCGGCGTCAGCAGATTGACGATCGGTATGGCGAGCACCACCGCAATGACAAGACCGCCGAGGAAAATCGTCGTGCCGTGCTTCGATCGCATCCTACGAACTTCTTCTTCGCTGCGGAATCGCATTGCCGCGAATTCGAAGAACTCGCGGCCGAACAGATATCCGTTGACGACGAAAAAGGCGACGAAGTTTATGCCAGGAACCAGCAGCAGAAAGAGCGCAAGCAGATTGCCGGCGATGACGACGCCGAGGAACTTCACAGTATAAATCGCGGCGCGGCCGATGGGGAGCGCCTGTCCCGGCGCATCGGCCGGGTAATCGCGCGTTTCGATGATTTCAGCGACGCCGTCGAGAAAAAGGCCGGCGATAATCGCTGTCACCGGCGCGATCAGAAGAACGAAAGCAGCAGCAAGTCCCAGCGAGGCGATGATGCCTGCGAGAGAACCGAGCCAGACGACCCAGTCCGGCATCGTCGGCAGGAAGGTCTGGATCCACGGCGCCACATAGGCGACGAATATCTCGCGAATCAAAACCCAGCCGCCAATGAGCAGCAGCAGGGTCAATCCGAGAATTCTCCAGAAGGCGGCCCGCGTCTCCGGCGCAAACATGTTGCGGCCAGCAAGCCGCGCGGCTTCAAGAATCATGGGAAGGGTTCGTCTGGATCATGGGATGCAGATAGTGATCCGCCTGACCAAATCAAGCGCAAAGAAAACAGGTCGCGCGATCGCGAATTCCCAAAACCCCGGTCATCGGCTTTTCAAAGGCGGCAAACCCGGCTAGATCACTCTCGTCATCAACGGGCGACACAATCGAACCAACAACATGAGGGACTGACCGCATGAGTGATCTGGATGTTCTTTGCATCGGAAACGCAATCGTCGACATCATCGCAAGATGCGAGGACTCGTTTCTGATCAAAAACGAGATCACAAAAGCGGCCATGAACCTGATCGACGCCGAACGGGCTGAACTGCTCTACAGCCGCATGGGGCCGGCCATCGAAGCCTCGGGCGGCAGCGCAGGAAACACGGCCGCCGGCGTCGCGAGCTTCGGCGGCAAGGCCGCGTTCTTCGGCAAGGTCGCCGACGATCACCTTGGCGGCATCTATCGGCACGACATCCGCTCGCAAGGCGTGGTGTTCGGTACAAAAGCCCTCGAAGAATATCCGCCAACGGCCCGTTCCATGATTTTCGTGACCCCGGACGGCGAACGGTCCATGAACACCTATCTGGGCGCCTGCGTGGAGCTCGGCCCGGAGGACGTGGAGACGGATATCGTCGCGGCCGCAAAGGTCAGCTATTTCGAAGGTTACCTTTGGGATCCGCCGCGCGCCAAGGAAGCAATCGTGTTGTGCGCGAAGATCGCGCACGAAAATGGCCGCGAAATGTCGATGACGCTGTCAGATCCATTCTGCGTCGATCGTTATCGCGACGAATTCCTGGATCTAATGCGCGGCGGCACTGTCGACATCGTGTTCGCCAACGAGCATGAAGCGATTTCGCTGTATCAGACGGCTTCACTGGAAACCGCGATTGACCTGCTGGCGCAGGATTGCAGCCTCGCCGTCGTCACACGAGGCGAGAATGGCTCCATCGTCGCCAGGAAGGACGAGCGGATCATCATTCCAGCCATCGAGATCAATGAGCTTGTCGACACGACAGGCGCTGGAGATCTCTACGCCGCCGGCTTTCTCTACGGCTACACCAATGGTCGGACGCTGGAAGATTGCGGACATCTCGGAAGTCTCGCCGCCGGTCTGGTAATCCAGCAGATTGGGCCTCGGCCCATGCTCTCGCTGAGACAGGCGGCGATCGATCGGGGGCTTGCAGACGGCGCATCGACGGACACGCGCGACCAAGCGTGACAGGCCCGGGCTTTTTGGCCTTTCCGACTATTCCTGATCGCCGGCTTCCGCGCTAGCGGCTTCGGTCTGTTTGGGGCCGCCTTTGGCGACGCCTACCATGGCGGGCCGCAACACGCGCTCGCCAATCACGTAGCCGTCCTGAACCACGTCGACGACCGTGTTGTTGGGCACGTTCGGATCAGGCACCTCGAACATGGCCTGGTGAAAATTCGGATCGAATTTCTCGCCCTTCGGCGCAAGCTTCTTAACGCCGTGGCGCTCCAGGGCCGACAGCATCGAACGCTCTGTCATTTCGACGCCTTCGATCAGCGTCTTCAGGCCAGCCTCGCCAGCCTCTCGTGCTTCGGCGGGTATGGCGTCGAGGGCGCGACGCAGATTATCAGACACACTGAGCATGTCGCGCGCGAAACCGGATACGGAATAAGACTTGGCGTCCTTGACGTCTCGAGCCGTGCGGCGACGCAGATTGTCCATCTCCGCAGCCATGCGCAAATATTTGTCTTTCCATTCGTCGGCTTCGGCGGCAAGAATCTCCAGCGGCCCCATCGGATCGGCGGATTCGCCATTGCCGGCGTCCTGTTCGACGACTTCATCCTGCGGCGCAGAGTCGTTGGCGGCGTCCTGTTCGGGCACAGTCTTACCTTCGTCGTCAATACCGGGTTTATTCGTCTCATCGGTCATGACGTGACTTGTCCTTCTTTCTTATTTTCGATGTCGTGACGCATATCGAGGTTTCGCGACAAAAAATCAAGGGACGAAACCACCCGAATCGCGGCTTGAAAGCCTGGACGGGGGCCATGCTCTCTGTCTTGCGCGGAGGCCTAGCGAATCATTCTCGACACAACCTGCGCGGTGTAGTCAACCATCGGGACGATGCGGGAATAGTTGAGCCGCGTCGGACCGATGACGCCGACCGCGCCGACGATACGGTCATCACTGTCGCGATAGGGCGCAACCACAAGGGAAGAGCCGGAAAGGGAAAACAGCTTGTTCTCCGAACCGATAAAGATGCGGACGCCGGAACCGGCCTCCGCAAGGTCGAGCAATTCGATCAACCCGTCCTTTTTCTCCAGATCATCGAAGAGCATGCGCAACTTGTCGATCTCCTCGATGTCTCGCATGGTGTCGAGCAAGTTGGCGCGGCCGCGCACGATCAGACGTGCCGGCTGACCTTCCGACGAACCCGACCATACGGCGACTCCCTTCTCGACGAGGTCGCGGGACAGCGCATCCAGTTCGTCGGCGACCGTCTGCTTGAGGCGATGCAACTTCCCGCGCAACTCGGGCAGGGTATGGCCGGCCAGGTGTGCGTTGAGAAAATTGGCCGCCTCGACGAGCTGGGACGCCGTGACGCCGACAGGCAATTCGATGATCCGGTTCTCGACCTGGTCGCCCTCGCCGACAATGACGACAAGGGCGCGCGCAGCGTCCAGCCTGACGAACTCGATATGACGCACGATGGCGTCGCTCTTGTTGGCGATCACCAGCCCGGCGCCGCGCGAAAGACCAGAAAGCAACTGACTCGCCTCGGTCAGAAGCGTTTCCACCGAGTGATCGCGGTTGCCGCCGCGCACCTGGCGTTCAATCATGTCGCGCTCTTCGGCTGAAAGGTCGCCTGTCTCCATGAACGCGTCGACGAAGAATCTCAAACCCTGCTGGGTCGGAAGGCGTCCGGCGCTCACATGCGGCGCATAGATCAGTCCAAGCTCCTCGAGATCGCTCATCACATTACGGATCGATGCGGGCGACAATGGATGGACGAGGATGCGCGAAAGGCTCCTCGAGCCTACCGGCTCGCCGGACTCCAGATACGTCTCCACCAGACGGCGGAATATTTCACGCATCCGCTCGTCATGCGGCATGGCGTTGGAGAGATCGAAATTTGCCATATTACTCATGCGAACCCCGTGACCGGCCATTTCCGGACGCTGTCTATCGATCAAGCTACAGCCCGTTCCACCCTTTCGATCAGGCCGCTGACGACCGGAAAATATACATTTGTTATATCACTATATAGGTGTTTTTCTTTGCTTGCATACACAAGGGGCGTTACATAGCAACAGAAACAGTAAGTCGTTCCAAGGGAGTTGAAAGATGCGGCCATCAGGCAGGAAGCCCGACCAGATGCGGGACGTCTCTTTTGAAAGAGGCTATTCCAAACACGCTGAAGGCTCTTGCCTGGTCAGGTTCGGCGATACGCATGTGTTGTGCACTGCGAGCCTCGAAGAACGGGTTCCGCCATGGCTGCGCAACGCAGGTCGCGGATGGGTTACGGCGGAATACGGTATGCTGCCGCGGGCGACAGGCGAACGCATGCGCCGTGAAGCGAGCGCTGGCAAACAGAGCGGTCGCACGCAGGAAATCCAGCGACTGATCGGCCGGTCGCTTCGCGCCATTACGGATCTGGAAGCGCTGGGAGAGCGACAGATTTCCATCGATTGTGACGTTATCCAGGCCGACGGGGGAACCCGCACCGCATCAATCACCGGAGCCTGGATTGCGCTGTACGACTGTCTGAAGTGGATGGAAAAGCGCCAGATGGTGAAGGCGGAAAAGGTTCTAAAGGATCACGTCGCCGCGATTTCCTGCGGCATTTTTCTGAATCAATCGGTGCTCGATCTCGACTATGCCGAAGATTCGTCTGCTGAGACGGACGCCAATTTCGTCATGACTGGCGCGGGCGGCATCGTGGAAATACAGGGAACGGCGGAAGGCGCGCCGTTCAGCCAGGACGAATTCCAGGCGATGCTCGATCTCGCCAAAGCCGGTATTTCAAATCTTGTCGAATTGCAAAAACAAACCATCGGATAACAACAGGCCATGACAGCCATCTCCGGCATTCTTGAGACAGTCCTATATGTTCGAAACCTCAACGCAGCGGAAATATTTTACGGGAACATTATCGGCCTTGAAAAGGAAGTGCGGGTCGGCAATCGCCATGTGTTCTTCCGTTGCGGCCATGGCATGCTCCTGATTTTCAATCCGGAAGAAACGGTAAAACCTCCGACCAGCTCCAAGACGCCGGTTCCCCCGCATGGCGCCCATGGCGAGGGGCACGTCTGTTTCAGCGTGCCGGGCGATGAACTTGACGCCATCAAGGACATGCTGGAAGGCAACGAAGTTTATATCGAGGCGGATTTCCGCTGGCCCAATGGCGCCCGTTCGATCTATATCCGAGACCCGGCTGGCAACAGTGTGGAATTCGCCGAGCCGCGCCTGTGGGATTTTGAAAAGTAGTCCGTTGCGCAAACTCACCGAAAGAAAACTCGTGATCGCGAGCCATAATCAGGGCAAGGTGCGCGAATTGCGAGCGCTCATGGATCCGCTTGGCTATGAAGTGGCGACGGCCGCCGATCTCGATCTCGACGAGCCCGAGGAAACCGGCGCCACCTTTGAAGCCAATGCTGAGCTGAAAGCGCTGGCCGCCGCAAAGGTCGCCAAAAGGCCTGCACTTGCGGATGATTCCGGCCTGTCCGTGGACGCCCTCAATGGCGATCCCGGGATCTATTCCGCTCGCTGGGCAGGACCGGACAAGAACTTCCGGCTGGCGATGCAGAAAGTCACGGAGCGGCTTGCCGGACTGCCGCCGGAGAAACGCTCCGCGCAGTTCGTGTCGGTCATCTGTCTCGCCTGGCCTGACGGCCATGCCGAGTTCTTCCGTGGCGAGGTTAAGGGAACGCTGACGGAAAGTCCTGTCGGCGACGGCGGGTTCGGATACGATCCGATCTTTGTTCCGGAAGGGCATGCGCGTACTTTTGGCGAGATGGGCGCTGAGGAAAAACAGGCGCTCTCGCACCGGACCCGCGCCTTCGCCCAGTTTGCCGACCAGTGTCTCGTTAAAACTGGACCCTGACTGTGCAGCCCCGTGATCCTGCCGAACCGGGATTCGGCGTCTATGTGCATTGGCCCTTCTGTGCAGCCAAATGCCCCTACTGCGATTTCAACTCCCATGTCCGGCACGGAGGGATCGACCAGGATCGCTACGTCCTAGCATTTGCGCGCGAAATCCGGCGCATGCTGGAACTGACAGGTCCACGCGCGGCGACCAGTGTGTTTTTCGGCGGCGGCACGCCGTCTTTGATGGGACCGGCCACTGTTCAGGCGGTTCTCGACCTGATCGACGCCGCCTGGCCGTTCGTCGACGGGGCAGAAATAACCCTTGAAGCCAACCCGTCCAGCGTCGACGCACAGAATTTTCGCGGATATCGCAGCGCTGGCGTCAATCGCGTTTCGCTCGGCATTCAGGCGTTGAACGATCCGGACCTACGATCGCTTGGGCGGTTGCACGATGTCGCTGAGGCCCTGCGCGCAATCGAGCTTTCCAGGGAACTGTTTCCACGCATGTCCTTCGACCTCATCTACGCCCGACCCGGCCAGACAGTGGAGGCGTGGGAACGTGAACTTAATCAGGCGATGTCCTACGCGGTCGATCATCTGTCCCTGTACCAGCTTACCATCGAACGCGGCACACGTTTTTTCGATCTGCACAAGGCCGGCAAACTCGTCGTGCCCGACGGCGACCTGTCTGCGGAACTCTACGAAGCAACGCAAGAACTCACGGAGGCGGGCGGCCTGCCCGCCTATGAGATCTCCAACCATGCAAGACCAGGTGCGGAGAGCCGGCACAATTTGACCTATTGGCGCTACGGCGACTATGTTGGACTGGGCGCGGGCGCGCATGGCAGGATCACGACGCAAGAGGGCAAGATCGCGACCTCCAATCATCGCCTTCCGGAAACCTGGCTCGAAGCGGTTATGAAGAAAGGCAACGGCTTCGACGCGTTTGACCCGCTGGACGATCCGGCGCAGGCGGACGAACTGATGCTGATGGGTCTGCGTCTGAGAGAGGGCATGGATCTTGTGCGGTGGAGCAGCCTTTCGGGCCGCTCCATTGATCCCGGCACCGAGACCTTCCTGCAAAGCCACGGACTGATCGAGCGCGCCGGCAATGCGCGGTTGCGCTGCACGCCGGCGGGCATGATGGTGCTGGACGCGGTCGTCGCAGATCTTGCGGTCTAAGGACGTTCCTACCCTATAGCACAATGGATTCCTTGAGTTTTTCGGTCGCAGACGGCCGATATGCTTCAAGCATGAAGCCGTCGAAGAATGCGGCAAGGTCTGCGTGTGCTTCAAGCGGAAGCACATGCGCCACATACTGGTCCGGTCTGACCACGACCATGCAGCCAAGATCGCGGTCGACGCCCCGCGTGTCGAATATATCGCCGCGCGTCGGATCCGGGCAGTATATCTTGGTATAATCGATCAGACCGTGACGCCCTTTCACGGGCTTCAGAAATGCGGGTAGTGTTTCCAGCGCCAGTTCCCTGTGGCCCTGCTGGAATACCGCGCGGACGTCGATCACCGAATCGACATCGGAGTCCTCGGACGTGTACATGCACACCGGAGAATTGGGCGATCCGGAAAGGAACTTGCAGAGCGCATCAATCGACGAGCCGGCTTTTGAGGGATCTTCCGAAGGCGCGAATGCATAAATACGCCACCGACCGTCTGCCATGGCGGCATGGCCAAGCTCGATCGGCTTTGCGTCAGCCAGACGGATAACCGGAGCGGAATGCAATCGCATGCCGATCGTCAATCCTTTCGCCAGATGCTGATGGGTCGGTTCGGCTGAAATCACGGATTGGCGATAGCGCGTTGCGGTCCCCGCCGTGTAACGGCCGTGGCGTACGAAATAATCCTGCACGTCGGCAGGCTCCACGCCGTCGGGATTATCGGCGGATTTCAAGGGCGCACTCAGCATTTTTGCCCATTCCCGATCGAAGTCGATCAGTTCCGCGGCGATCGCCTGGCGTTCGGCCGAATAGCTGTGCAGCAAGGTCGGCGGCGTCTGGCCTCTCAGAACCGCAGCGAGTTTCCAGCCGAGATTGAAGGCGTCCTGCATCGAAACATTCATGCCTTGCCCGGCCTTCGGACTGTGTGTGTGGCAGGCGTCGCCGGCAATAAAGACCCGCGGCAGGCGCTCCGCCACCTTGCTCTGTGGCACGTCATCGAATTTGTCGCACAGCCGTTGTCCGATCTCGTAGACCGACCACCACGCCACCTCTTTCACATCGAAACTGTATGGATTGAGAATCCGTTTCGCCGCCGCGATTAGATGGTCAACGGTGATGTTGCGGTTCGCCACGCGTTCGTTTTTCCTCAGTTTGTCAAGCTCCACATAGACGCGGACAAGATAGTCGCCTTCCCGCGGTATCAACACGATACTGCCTTCGCCGGTCGACTGAATGAGCGATTTGCGGCGGATATCCGGAAAATCCGTCACTGTTAGAACGTCCATAACACCCCAGGCCTGATTGGCCGAATCGCCGCGCAATTCGCGACCCAGAAGCCGGCGAACCGCGCTTCGGGCGCCGTCGCACCCCACGACATAGCGCGCGCTGACGGTTTCCGTTTCACCTTCGTGACCCTGATCGACCCTTTCGAAACACGCAGTAACCGGTGAACCTTCCCCATCTCCGATTTGCATGTCGGTCAATCGACGCGAATAATACGGCGCCATCCGGGACGGTGATCCGCGCATGGTTTCGAGATAGAAATCATGCACCCGAGCCTGATTGAGAATGACATGGGGGAACTCGGAAAGGCCGTCTTCCACGTCCTGAACTACGCCATGTCGCTTGATTGCATCCGGCCGGGCGTCGTCAGGCCTCCAGAAGGCTGTCTCGTTGACCCAATAGGCCTCCTTCAATACTCTTTCGCTAAAGCCAAAAGCGTGGAACATCTCCATTGTGCGACAAGCAATGCCGTCCGCCTGGCCCAATTCGAGCGGGCCGGGTTTCTGATCAACGATCATCGTCTTTATATCTGGGAAGGCCGACAGTTGCGTCGCCAGTGTAAGGCCAGCAGGGCCGCAACCGACAATCAGAACATCGACCGTGTCGGGCCAGTTTTCCCCGGACAAGGCCGGATGGGCCGTCGAAGCCTCGGAGACCGCCGGGTCTCCAGTTCTGAATCCATTGAGATGAAATTGCATCGATACGCCCTCCTCACGCCCCGCGACAGATCCGGGCTCGCGTTTTCTATTGATCAGTATACTGATTATCAGTATACATGTAAACCTTGATTGATCACAAGGAAATAGGCATGGACAGTTATGATGTAATGCCGGGTCATCTGGTGCGCAGGTTGCAGCAGGCGGCGGTGGCGATCTTCCAGGTCGAGGTTGCGCGCGCGGGATACGATATGACGCCCGTTCAGTATGCGGCGCTGACCGCCGTCCGGGTCAATCCGGGCATCGATCAGGCGACGCTCGCAGGACTTATCGCCTATGATCGGACGACGATTACCGGCGTCGTCGATCGACTGACCCAGAAGGGTTTCCTGACGAGGAAGCCGAGCGAGACTGACCGGCGCGCCCGCATACTGCAAGTCACCGAAAACGGGGACAAGGCGCTTCGAGAAATCCAGCCTGCGGTGGAGCAAGCCCAGCACATCATGCTGAGAGGTCTGGACGATGCTGAATCGCAGGAATTTATGCGCCTGCTCGCAAAAACCGTAAACGCCGTCAACGAACTCAGCCGCGCGCCGCTCAAGGCGATCAGATAGAATCTTCTTTCAATACTTGCCTTGTCGGGGTCGTCTGACGCTTCGTCGCGTTGCGTGACCAGGCGGGAATTCCGCTTTGCGCATAACAAGGCGTTGCCGCCAACACGGGTCGAACAATTGCTCCTCAACCCTTACCGAACGCCGAGGAAGCGCTATAAGTACATTAAACAGGTGTTCACAACCTGAAAGCGAGGGATTTTGATGGATATCAGCAAAGCAGGCGCCCGCCCTTCCAGACCGGGTCCTGAAGAGTGGTTTACAGGGCGGGTTCGGATCGATCCGTTGTTCGAAGCGCCTTCACCGGCTCGCGTCGCCGGCGCCAGCGTGACGTTTGAACCTGGAGCCCGTACCGCCTGGCACACACATCCGTTGGGGCAGACGCTGGTAATTTCAGCCGGGTTTGGACTGGCGCAACGCGAAGGCGGACCCATCGAGGAATTACGGCCGGGTGACGTCGTCTGGTTTGCGCCGGGTGAAAAACACTGGCACGGCGCCTCGCCTTCAACGGCGATGACCCATATAGCGATACAGGAAATGCAGGACGGCAAAGCTGTCGACTGGATGGAACAGGTCTCTGCGGAGCAGTATCCAGCCTGATGGTATTTTCAAACATCCTCGACTTGTTGACTGGCCGGGCGCTCTCTCCGCCTCCGCGCATCCAGTTTGCCGCTCTGCCCTATCGCACAAAGAAGAAGACCGTCGAGTATCTGCTTGTGACCAGTCGCGACACAGGCCGCTGGATCATACCCAAAGGCTGGCCGCTGAGCGGAGGCGATGTTGCAGAGACAGTGATGACGGAAGCTTGGGAAGAAGCCGGCATTTATGGAAAATTGCATGGTGAACCCGCCGGGCAGTACAGCTATGACAAAAAAATGGAGAGCCATTCGGTTCGGTGCCGCGTCATTTTCTATCCTGTTCTGGTGACAAAACTCGCAAAGGATTTTCCAGAGCGAAACGAGCGCCAGAGGGAGTGGTTAAGCGCAACCGAAGCCGCTGTGCGCATCCAGGAACCTGATCTGCGCGAACTGTTCGAGAGCGGAAGACTTGACGCATTGATCAACAGGATCGAGCACGGGGATCAGGACGATTCGTCCTAGATATTCCGCCACAGGCTCATAAAAACTTCAGAATCCTCCAATAATGCGCCCGCCGGACATCGGGCCTCGCAATCTTATCCTCAGAAAAAAGACTGCAATTCGGACAAAAATTTGAGGCTACCGGCCAAATCTGCATAGGTGTTTCCGAAACTCGGGGGCCATACAATAAGCACCAAACATCCAGCGCTCAAAAAGAGCACGCTCGACAAGGATCTCGACAAATTCGTTCATCTCGAAGAGGCGACCGGATTCCTGTCGCGGGGCTTCGTGCTTCCGGGTTTGGGATTTCTGTTCATAGTGCTGTCGGGCGTGGTCGCCGCCATATCCGTGACCGGCGAGCCACGCGCGGCGTTTATCGTCGCCGCCACTGCGATCGGCGCCTATATGGCTCTCAATATCGGCGCCAACGACGTCGCCAACAATGTCGGGCCGGCCGTCGGATCGCGCGCCATGTCCATCACGACGGCGCTGCTGATTGCGGCCGTTTTCGAATCGGCCGGCGCGTTAATTGCCGGCGGAGACGTGGTTTCCACCATCTCCAAGGGCATTATCGATCCACAGACGGTCTCCGACCCGAATGTATTCATTCTTGCAATGATGGCGGCGCTCATGTCGTCCGCCTTGTGGATTAATCTGGCGACCTGGCTCGGCGCGCCGGTGTCAACCACGCATGCGATTGTCGGCGGCGTTATGGGCGCCGGGATCGCCACATCCGGCTTTGGAGCCGTCGAGTGGCCAATAATCGGCGGCATAGCGGCAAGCTGGGTGATTTCTCCACTATTGGGAGGGGTCATCGCCGCAGCTTTCCTTGCGTTTATCAAGACGTTTGTCGTCTATCGCCAGGACAAGATTGCCGCCGCCCGACTCTGGGTTCCAATTCTGATCGCCATCATGACGGGCTCCTTCTCGGCCTATCTCGCCATGAAAGGCGTGAAGAAGATCATACACCTTTCACCGCTGGTTATATTGTTGATCGGCGTCGCCGGTTGCGCGCTCGGCTATTTCGCGGCAAAACCCTACATCCAACGGAAGTCGGCAGGCCTTCCAAACCGCAATCAGTCCTTGCGGCGCCTCTTCCGGCTTCCGTTGATCATCTCGGCCGCGCTTCTGTCGTTCGCCCATGGCGCCAATGATGTGGCCAACGCCATCGGTCCACTGGCGGCCATCGTCCATGTCGCCGAATTCGGCGCGGTGACGGCCAATGTGGGCATTCCGATCTGGGTCATGATGCTTGGAGGGCTTGGCATCTCCTTCGGTCTGGTCGTCTTCGGATCGAGACTCATCCGGATGGTCGGAAAGCAGATCACCAAACTCAATCCGATGCGTGCTTATTGCGTTGCGCTGTCGGCGGCCATCACGGTCATTATCGCTTCCGCTCTGGGGCTGCCGGTGTCATCGACCCATATAGCCGTCGGCGCTGTCTTTGGCGTCGGTTTCTTCCGCGAATGGTACACTGCCAACTCTAGGCGCCGCGCCGACTACATGGCGCGCAAGGGTCATGGTCAACATCGCAACAAAACCGCCAAACCCCTGAAATCAAACGACTATGCGTACACACGGGATATGTTCGTGGCGGATAGCGCAGCTGTGGTCGGAAATCCGGAAGCGACGCGACGCAAGCTCGTCCGCCGCCAGCATTTCATCAGCATCGTCGCGGCTTGGATCATTACAGTTCCGGCGGCGACACTTCTATCGGCCCTGATCTTTCTGGCAATGCAATCGCTAGGCTGACCGAAATGGTCAGTGGGCGGCGGACATGTCGCCCAGAATTTCCTTTGAAGCCACGGTCGAATCCGGATTAAGGCGGTAGACTATCGGCACGCCCGTGGCGAGATTGAGTCCGGTGATTTCGTCCCGGCTCATCCGGTCGAGAACCATCACCAGCGAGCGCAGCGAGTTACCATGCGCAGCGACCAGGAGCTTCTGTCCGGACAGGACGCGCGGCAGAATTTCGGTCATGTAATAAGGCCACACGCGCGCGCCGGTGTCTTTGAGGCTTTCTCCGCCGGGCGGCGGCACATCGTAGGAGCGGCGCCAGATATGCACCTGTTCCTCTCCCCATCTCTCCCTGGCGTCATCCTTGTTGAGTCCAGCCAGATCGCCATAATCGCGTTCGTTCAGCGCTTCGTCATGAATAGTCTCTAGGTCCGGCTGATCGATCAGGTCGAGAATGATCTGGCAGGTGCGCTCAGCGCGCAGGAGGACAGACGTGAAGGCAATGTCGAACTGAACGCCACATTCCTTGAGGGCACGCGCGCCCTCTTCCGCCTCCGTGACACCCTTCTCGGTAAGGTCGGGATTCTTCCAGCCTGTAAACAGATTCTTGAGATTCCATTCGCTCTGGCCGTGGCGGACGAGCACAAGGGTGCCGGACATGGAAATAACCTTTCGATCAGTTTTCGGATAAGCCCAGGACATCAATCATGGAATAGATTCCCGGCTCGCGGTTGCGCGCCCACAGCGCCGCCTTGACCGCGCCGCGGGCAAAGATCGATCGGTCCGTCGCCTTGTGCGAAAGTTCCACCAATTCGCCTTCCCCTGCGAGCATCACCGTGTGTTCACCGACAATGGAACCGCCGCGCAGCGTCGCAAAGCCAATCGAACCGGCGGGACGCGGTCCGGTATGTCCGTCGCGCACCCGGATCGATGCTTCGTCGAGGTCAATGTCACGCCCTTCCGCCGCGGCCTCTCCGAGAAGCAGCGCCGTTCCCGACGGCGCATCCACCTTATGGCGGTGATGCATCTCGACAATTTCGATGTCCCAGTCCTCCGGATCCAGGGCCCTGGCGGCCTGGCGTACAAGCACGGACAGAAGATTGACGCCAAGGCTCATATTGCCCGACTTGACGATAATCGCTTTTTCCGCGGCTTTGCGGATTTTCTCCTCATGCGCGGCGGCGCAACCGGTCGTCCCGATGACGTGAACCAATCTGTATTGGGCGGCGAGGCCTGCGTTCGCCACGCTGGCTTCCGGCGTAGTGAAATCCACCAACCCATCTGACACGGCCACCGCCGCCTCAACATCATCGGTGAAGGCGACGCCGATCTCTCCGAGCTGCGCATGAACCCCGGCGTCTCTTCCGAGGATATCCGATCCGCTTCGCTCGATCGCCGCAGAGACGACGACGCCGTCCATCGAGGCGATCGCACGGATGAGCGCCTGTCCCATCCGGCCGGCGGCGCCCGCGACAGCGAGCTTCATGTCACTCATTGAGCCGGGTCCTCTTTCGAAGGTTCAGCGCCATCCAGCAACTGCAGTTCTTTCTCCTCATGCCGTTTGCCAACATCCTGCATCTTGAGGAATCGCGCGTAAAGGCCATCCTTCATGGCCGTCAGAGACCGATGGTCGCCCTGTTCGACCACTTTGCCTTCAAGAAGGACGACGATCTTGTCGGCATGGGCGACGGTCGACAGCCTGTGCGCGATGACGAGAACAGTGCGGCCGCTCATCGCCTGTTCAAGCGCCTTCTGGACGAGAACCTCCGATTCGGTGTCGAGCGCCGACGTCGCCTCGTCCAGAAGCAGGATTGGCGCATTGCGAATCAGAGCCCGCGCGATGGATATGCGCTGGCGCTGACCGCCGGACAGGCTCATGCCGGCTTCACCCACCGGCGTGTCGTACCCGTGTGGCTGCTCGAGGATGAAATCATGCGCGTAAGCAAGCCGCGCGGCCTGTTCGATCTCCTCATTCGTGGCTTCCGGCCGTCCATAACGGATATTGTCGCGGATCGTGCCTTCGAACAGGTAAGGTTGCTGCGACACATAGGCGATCGCGTGACGCAATGAATCCTTGGTGATTTTGGACACGTCCTGCCCGTCGATCAAAATACGCCCGCCGTCCGCGTCGTAGAAACGGGGCAGCAGGCTCATGATCGTCGACTTACCCGCGCCCGACGGACCGACCAGCGCGGTCATCTTGCCGCCTTCAGCGACGAAACTGACATTGTGGAGCACCGGGCTCGCCTCGCCGTAGCTAAAGGAAACATCCTCGAAACGGATCTCGGCGTCTTGAATCTCAAGCACCTCATCTCCGGACAGATCGGGCTGGTCCGGCTCTTCATCGAGGATTTCGTAGATCATGCGCGCGTTGACCATCGCGCCTTCCATGGTGATCTGCAGCCGCGCAAGCCGTTTTGCGGGTTCATAGGCGAACAGCAACGCCGTGACGAAAGAAAAGAAGTCGCCCGGCAGCACGCCGCCATAGATCGTGCGGATCGCCGCATAGGCAAGCACGCCGGCGATGGCGAGGCCGGCCAGCGTTTCCGTCAGCGGCCCGGTGCGTTCGGTTAGCCTTGCGATACGGTTGGACCGGGCTTCGGAGTCGCGAATGAGAACGTCGACATTCTTGCCGAGTTCCTTCTCCATCGTGAAGGCCTTTACAACCGCAATTCCCTGCAGGGATTCCTGCATCGTGCCAAGCACGCGGCTGTTCACGAGAACCGCCTCCCGCGCTATGACCCGCAAGCGGGTTGCAATATAACGCAGAGCCAGCACAAGCGGCGGCGCCACCAGCACGACGCCGGCGAACAGAACCGGATCACGATAGATCATCACTGCGACTAGACCGATTACGGTGAGAAGATCGCGCGCAAGCGATGTGATGGTCATGTTCAGAACGGATCGAATGCCGCCGGCGTTCTGCGACACCCTCGCGGCGAGCTGCGCGGAACGCACCTCGCTCAGATAGCCGACGCTCATCTTCATGAGATGGGTGAAAAGACGACGCTGATAGCGCGCCACAATATTGTTGCCGACCTTTGCGAGGGCGACTGCCTGGCCATAGCCTGCAAGTCCGCGCACGACAAAGGTAAGGAAAACGGCGCCGCTAATCCACCAGACCACTTCCCCGCGCTGTTTCGCAAAAGCCTCGTCGACAATGTCCTTGGTGATCCAGGCGGTAAACGCAGTCGTCGCCGCAACCAGCATGAGGCAGGCGATGGCAAATATATAGGTGCCGACATAGTCGCGGAAATTCTCCGAGAATATGCGCTTCAGGAGCGGCCAGATTGTTTCCCTTTCCAGGGGTTTTTCTCGCGAATGAGGGCCTCTGCCCCGCGCCATTGGAGGCCTCATTCCGGGTGTTGGTCTGAACTGGTTCATGCGTGCAACATCTGCTTCTTCCAACGCCGACCATCCGTTGTCACGCCAAACCGGCCAGGAGCGCGCGCATAGGCGGAAAGCCCTGTAAGCGCAGCCAGCGGATGAGTGATAACGCAGGTGGGAATGGATTTCATGAGTGTGGAATGCGGAGCTTTGTCTTCGAAGGCGTTTCGGAAATCGGGCCGCATCAAAACAGGAATGATCTTCTGCGCGATACCGCCGGCGATAAAGACGCCACCTCGAGCCATAAAGATCAGAGCAAGGTCGCCGGCGACACGACCGAGATAGGCGGCGAACAGCGTAAGGGCTTCGAAAGCCGCCGCGTCCTCGCCGTCAAGCCCGGCTGCGGTGACATCGGACGGTTTTTCGCAAACCGGATCAAGCCCATCGGATTTGCAAATGGCTCTGTAAATATTCAGTAAGCCGTCGCCGCACAGGAGCTGTTCAGCGGAGATACGTTCTTCAATCGCTTCCAGATACGGAAATATCTCAAAATCGCGAGGCGAACGCGGCCCGAGATCGACATGTCCGCCCTCCCCGGGAACTGGAATCCACATGTGATGCGAGTGGACAAGGCCTGCTACGCCAAGTCCCGTCCCCGGGCCGACTACCACTCGTGTCGCGTATTTCTCAGCCTTCGCCTCACCGATCGCGTGCAGATATTCCGGCTCGAGCGACGCGGCCGCCAGCGCCTGGGCTTCAAAATCATTCAGCACGATGACTTCCTCGAAGCCAAGCCCTTCAATCATCGCATAGGGTCGAACGACCCAATTGCAATTGGTCAACTTGATCTCGTCGCCATCGACCGGGGCTGCGATTGCAAAGATCGCCGATCGCGGTTGAACCGATGTCCTGTCAAGAACAACGGTCTGGATCGCTTCGTCAATCGTGTCGAAATCGGCTGTCGCGAAGACCGGAAACTCCCGAGGGCTCGCATTTGCATCGACAAGAATGGCGAAACGCGCATTGGTTCCACCAATATCGCCGATAAGGATCGGAAAACTGACCGCGGCGTCCTGGTCATGTTTTTCGGTCATAGTGCATTCTACTCTCGATAATCCACCCGGTGTGCTCACACCGGCGCCCCGTCGCCGGTTATTGTACATAACCGATCGGGACTGGTCCCCTATAGGCAAGGTTGTCAGCAATTGAAAGATGCGATCCCCGCAAACATCAAAGGACTGGGTATGGCGGATTTGACATTTGATCCCGCTTGCCGCGCGCTCACGCTCAGATGTCAAAACCGACCGTCAAACCACAAACCGCAAAATGGCCGTCGTTGCTTCCAACGCCCGCGCCGGTTTGCCGGCGTTTGTCGCCGCCTTATTGCACAGCCGGGCGGGGTTTGGGAAGCGGTATGAGGGCGGGCATGGAATAAGGCGTCGCAACAGCTTCAACCCGCGCGAAAGCGCTCGCGCCTGCGTCAGTTTTGCGTGTCGCCGCCGCAGCGGACGCCGCCAGCACGGCGCGGCACACGGAAGGCAGGTCCGACATCATGATGTGGCGCGGCTTTGCGGGCGTTGTCGACGGCTTCGCTGGCTTCTTGGGCTTCTTGGGCTTCAACGCGACATTGAACCACCAGTCGAGCGGCTCGCCGCATCCGTCATCGGTAGGCACCGCATTCTGAGCTCTGCAGGCCTTTGAATCGTCCGGGCAGCGTATCCGCACATGCATGTGATAGTGGTGTCCGTAGTAAGGCCTCACCTTGTTCAGATTCTTGCGATCGTCTCTCCAGGTCTCGCATAGCTGCTTCTTGATCGCCGGATGGACGAGAACACGCTGGACCTGCGGATAACTTGCGGCTCGCATGATCAGGCCGGCGTGCGCATTCGTCCAAACCTGGGGATCGATCTCGACGCTGCTCGGCTTGAGAACGGAGATTGCGCTGATCGTTTCCCTGTCCGGTCCGGACAGGCGCCGGTCGGGCATTGGGGTCAGCCAGATATCCGCATCGAGCCCGACCTGGTGCGAGGCGTGTCCCGTCAGCATCGGTCCGCCCCGGGGCTGCGACATATCGCCTACCAGGAGACCCGGCCACCCATCGTGGCGCGCAGCGTCTTCCGACAATTGCTGGATCGTGTCGATCAATTGGGGATGTCCCCATCGCCGGTTACGGGACAGGCGCATGGCCTGCCAGCGTGGTCCGTCCACCGGAAGCGCCACGCCGCCGGCTAGACAGCCCTTGGAATAGAAACCGTAAGCCTGCGCATCTAGGCTGGCCGGCAGATCGGCAGCGCCAAAGAGATTTTTGGCTGGCGTCTGGTCAGCGGCGAGCGAAAGGTCTCCGGCGGCGATGACGCCGATAGAGACCATTGCGACCCACCGCGCCGCCCGTCGCATCCATGAATAAACACCCACCATGAGCTCCTGCTATTCTTTTTGCTTGCGGCAAAACATACATCAACTCTGTTTCCGGCTCCATGCGGAAGGATCTGTCATTGCTGGAGTATATCGGCATCGCTCGTGATTGCGACAACGGTCCGTGGCTTTACATATATGTCACATTCGAATATGGAGGCGACCATATTCAGACCGAAATCAAAGGCATCAGCTGATTGCGGACCGGAACGCCGGCCCGCCCGTCACCGGGTCAAAACCATGTTGCACCGTCTGCCAGCCCGACCGGAGGATTGCATGCCAGGGGTTGCAGGGATCATTCAAGCCGACCGTTCAGGTTTCGCGCCTTCCACTCGGGGATTCCACTGACCGGATGAACAGCCGTCTCTTGAAATTTCTCGTCGTCGGCGGGGTCGGATACGTGACGGACGCCGGGATCCTCATGGCGCTGTTGCGCTGGACGGAAATTGATCCGTTTACCGGCCGGCTCATTGCCATTGCGATCACCTTGCAAGTCACCTGGTTGCTAAACCGCCGCTTCACGTTCGAAAAAAGCCATCGTCACGCCGCCGTCGAGGGAATGCGTTACAGCGGCGTTGGCATTGCGAGCAGCTTGCTCAATTATCTGGTCTATTCCTGCCTTCTTGTTTTTGTTCCTACATTGCCGCCGGTCGCAGCCCTGACGCTCGGATCGGCCTCCGCTACAATCTTTTCCTACACAGGCTATGCGAAACTCGTTTTCGGCCGCTAATAGAGCCTCTTCCGGCTACTGCGCCATGCAAAAAGTTTTACTGGTCTTTGAGATGAACAGTGTGCACTATGTTGCTCTGGAAAGCGGACCGGTCTATCGGTTTGCTCAATGGACGACAGGGCAAAAGTGCAGGCCAGGGCGGATCACCTGGATCTGCTCACGGCCTCCGCGTCGCATTTCGCCGGTATTTCAGGGCTGTGCCGGAATCGGGAGAGACATCAGGGGATTCGTGTTTGACCAATTACGTAAAGCAGCAGGCATTTCCAACGAAACGCCTGGCCCGGTTTCATGTGCTGACCGACGCAGCGGGTGGGATATGACTACGGGAGCATTAAGCATATGATCGGACTGGTGCTTGTGACCCATGGCAAGCTTGCGCAGGAATTTCGCAATGCGCTCGAGCACGTGGTCGGGCCGCAAAAAAATCTTGAAACGGTGTCTATCGGGCCCGAAGACGACATGGATCAGCGCCGGATCGACATAATTGAGGCAGTTGCGGCTGCCGAGGACGGCCACGGCGTCATCATTCTGACGGACATGTTTGGAGGAACGCCGTCCAACCTGTCGATTTCCGTGATGGACAATGGCCGAATCGAGGTGATCGCCGGCGTCAATCTTCCGATGCTGATCAAGCTCGCGAGCGCGCGGACGGAAAATGACATGGAAGCCGCCCTCGCCGATGCGCAGGAAGCCGGACGCAAATATATCAACGTCGCCAGCCGGGTTCTCAGTGGTAAGTAGACATGAACCCGGTCCAAGCCATCCCGAGCCGTCGCTTCGATATCATCAACAAGCGCGGGCTGCATGCGCGCGCCTCGGCCAAATTCGTGCAATTGGCGGAATCCTTTGACGCCGACATCACTGTTTCCAAGGATGGCGTCAGCGTCAACGGCACATCCATTATGGGATTGATGATGCTCGCCGCCAGTCCGGGTTGCTGTATAACCGTTGCTGCCGAAGGGCCGGACGCCGAAAAGGCGCTCGACGCTCTCAACGATCTGGTGGCCAGCCGGTTCGGCGAGGACAACTGATCGCGGCGCGATCAAACTTCGTCCAATCACATAAAGACTTCTTTATATGCTGTTGCCCTTTGTCGCATAGCCTGTTAAACGGCGGCCAGACAAAGACAAACAAACGGGTTGCAGCCCGCATCCGCGCTGGAGACAATCATGAGCAATGAAAAAGACTACGTCGTATTGGATATCGGCCTTTCCGATTTCGGTCGCAAGGAGATCGAGATAGCGGAAACCGAGATGCCCGGACTGATGGCGTGCCGGGAAGAGTTCGGAGAGGCCAAGCCTCTGAAGGGCGCGCGGATCACCGGTTCGCTGCACATGACGATCCAGACAGCGGTTCTGATTGAAACATTGAATGCGCTTGGCGCGGATGTGCGCTGGGCGTCCTGCAACATCTTCTCTACACAGGACCATGCGGCTGCCGCGATTGCGGCGACAGGCACGCCGGTGTTTGCAGTCAAGGGCGAGACGCTGGAGGAATACTGGACCTATACGGACCAGATCTTCCAGTGGCCGGACGGCGAACCGTCGAACATGATCCTCGACGATGGCGGCGACGCAACGATGTATATCCTGCTCGGCGCGCGCGCTGAGGCTGGCGAGGACTTGCTTTCTTCTCCGGGCAGCGAGGAAGAGGAAGTCCTGTTCGCGCAGATCAAGAAGCGGCTTGCGGCCTCTCCGGGTTTCTTCACCAGGCAGCGCGACGCGATCCGCGGCGTGACCGAAGAAACAACGACCGGCGTAAACCGTTTGTACCAACTCCAGAAGCGGGGGCTGTTGCCGTTTCCGGCGATCAACGTAAACGACTCGGTTACGAAGTCGAAATTCGACAACAAGTATGGCTGCCGTGAATCGCTGGTCGACGGAATCCGTCGCGGGACGGATGTCATGATGGCCGGAAAGGTGGCGGTCGTCTGCGGTTACGGCGACGTCGGCAAGGGTTCGGCGGCTTCGCTGCGCGGAGCAGGCGCCCGCGTGAAGGTGACCGAAATCGATCCGATCTGCGCGCTTCAGGCGGCGATGGACGGCTTCGAGGTTGTTCAGCTCGAGGATGTGGTCTCCACGGCCGACATTTTCGTGACCACGACGGGCAACAAGGACGTTATCCGGATCGAGCATATGCGCGAGATGAAGGACATGGCGATCGTCGGCAACATCGGCCACTTCGACAACGAGATCCAGGTCGAAGCCCTGCGCAATTACAAATGGACAAACGTAAAGCCGCAGGTCGACATGATCGAGTTTCCGGACGCCAGCCGGTTGATCCTGTTGTCGGAAGGACGGCTTCTGAACCTCGGCAATGCAACCGGCCATCCGTCCTTCGTGATGTCTGCGTCATTCACCAACCAGGTTCTCGCGCAGATCGAGCTTTATGCGCGAGGCGACCAGTACGACAATGAAGTTTACGTGCTTCCGAAGCATCTGGACGAGAAGGTGGCGAAGCTGCACCTCGACAAGCTGGGCGCGCGGCTGAGCGAACTCTCCGACGAGCAGGCCAGCTATATCGGCGTCGAGACAACCGGCCCATTCAAGCCGGAACACTACAGATACTGATTTTTCAGATTCTTCCCACAAGATATGGTAGGCGCGCCCTTGACAGAGGGTGCGCTTTCTTTTTTTCACCCTGCGGCTTCACGCTGATTCGCCAATAAGTTATTCTGAATCCACAATGATTCGCGGACCCGACGAGGACAAGACGGGCCGCGTTGCAGGGCTGTCTTGGCAGAATGCGGCAAAGAGGTACAAGACATGCCGGGCACGAATGTGTCTTCAAGGGCTGAGTCCAGTCGGATCGGCGCCGGCGGTAGATTCACAACGGGGTTTTCGGGGATCCGCTTTGGAACCTCGCTCCTGACGTTTTTGGGCTGTGTTGTCATCACGGCTGCGACGGGACGATCCCTCGCGCAGGACTTGCGCGGGCTTGAGGCCGCCGAGACCGACGGCGGAATGGGACCTTTTTCCAGCTCTTTTGACCTTATTTATCTCTCGCTTGTCATCGGCGCAGTGTCCGCTGCAATGATATCAGCAATATGGATGATCCGGGAACGCGCGCGCACCGCGCAGCAGGCAGATGAACTTCGAATCGGCCTGGCCCAGGCCCAGGCCGACATATCGCGCTATGAAGCGTTGATTGCAGAGAATGATCGCTGCTACGTCATCTGGGACGGCGATTTGCCGCCGCATGTTCTCGGCAGCCTTGCTTCACACCTGAGCGCCCTGCGCTCCGACAGCGACCTGCTCGCCTTCGGCAAATGGCTGGAGCCCAAATCCGCCGCAGAGATGGACGAGGCGGTGGACAAGCTGCGCAGTCGGGCCAAGGTCTTCGAATGCTCCGTCGAAACCCGTGATGGCGAAATGCTGGAAGTTCAGGGGCGAACGCTCGGCGGTCGCGCCTTTATCCGCTTCTGCCTCCTGGCCGATCTACAGGCGGAGTTGGCGGCGATGGAATCCGAATGCAGCCGGCTGATCGCGCGCTCGGAATCGCTGCAAGCTCTCATGGACAATCTCGAGACGCCCATTTGGTTACGCGACGGCGACGACCGCATGGTCTGGGTCAACCAGGCCTACGCGGCGGCTGTTGAAGCGTCGGATTGCCGCGAGGCGATCGAAAAGGAAATCGAGTTGCTCGGGACGCAGGCGCGCCACAAGATCGCGTCACATACGACGTCTGAGCGGCCTTTCGTGGGAAAAGTGTCGACAGTGGTCCACGGCAACCGCACGTTCTTCGACATCACCGAAGCGAGAACCGCATCCGGCTCGGCCGGCTACGCCGCCGACATCACCGAGACCGAAGCGGTTCGCGACGAACTGAGACGAACTGTCGACAGTCACGCGGAAACGCTGAACCTCCTGACAACCCCGGTCGCCATGTTCGACAGTCATCAATGCCTGCAGTTCTACAACCAGGCCTTCCAGGATCTCTGGGGGCTCGACACGCCGTTCCTGAAGAACCGCCCGACCAATTCGGAGCTTCTCGAAAAGCTGCGCACTGACGGCCGCCTGCCGGAGCAGCCTTCCTGGCGTGACTGGAAGGAAGAAACGCTTTCTGTCTACCGATCCGTCGATCCGGAGCCGCGCCTGTGGCATCTCGCGGACGGACAGACGCTGAACGTCTTCGCCAACATTCATCCAGGCGGCGGCGTGACCTGGGTTTTCGAGAACCTGACCGAAAAATACGACCTGGAATCCCGTTACAACACACTGGTGAAAGTACAGGGCGAAACCATTGACCACCTTGCCGAAGGGGTGGCTGTATTCGGCGCAGATGGTCGTCTGCGCCTCTCCAATCCGGCCTTCCGCGCTCTCTGGACAATTCCGGAAAAATCGGCGGCGGCAGGAGTGCATGTCCGGGAAATCGCCGGGCTCTGCAAACCCTCTCACGACGGCCCGGACGGCTGGCCCTTCTTTACTTCGGCCATAACCGGATATGACGAAGAGCGCCGAACCCACCAGGGGCGCCTGACGCTGAACAGTGGACTCATTCTCGACTATGCGGTCGTCCCGCTACCGGACGCGCAGATCATGCTCGCCTTCCTCAACGTCACCGACAATGCGATGGTCGAAAAGGCGCTGACGGAGAAAAACGACGCGTTGCGCAAGGCCGATGCGCTCAAAAACGATTTCGTGCAGCACGTCTCGTATGAACTCCGCTCTCCGCTCACCAACATTATCGGTTTCACCGATCTTTTGAAGACCCCTCAGGTCGGCGAACTCAACCAGCGGCAGACCGAGTATGTCGAACATATCTCCACCTCGTCGTCGCTGCTCCTGACCATCGTCAACGACATTCTCGACCTTGCTACCGTGGACGCCGGCATCATGGAACTGAGCATGACGAGCGTCGATGTCATCCAGCTTGCGGAAGAAGTCGGTGAACTGTTCGCAAACCGGCTCAAGGAAGACGATATTTCCCTGCGCATCAATGCGCCGAACACCATTGGCCGCATCGTCGCCGACGAACAGCGCCTCAAGCAGATCCTGCTCAAGCTGCTCGGCAACGCCGCCAATCATGCGCCCGCCGGCAGCGAAATCGACCTTTCCTGCGCGCGTGAGGGCGAGGATATCGTTTTTGCCGTATCAGACACCGGCGCCGGCATTCCGGACGACGTGTTGCAGACGATCTTCAAACGCTTTGAGTCGCATGCGCCCAACGGCCGGCGCAGCGGCGCAGGCCTTGGTCTGTCCATTGTCGACAGCTTCGTAAGGTTGCACAATGGCATGGTCGACGTAAGAACCTCGCAGGGCAAGGGCACGACCGTGATCTGCCGCATGCCGGCGAATGCCGAGATCCAGGCGGACGCCGCGGAATAGGCGTCCTTGCCAAACCGGACCGATATCGACTATCGCCAATCAATGACAACCCGAACCGAAACCCTGCAGCTGGAGAACGAAGCCGCGACCGTGCAACTCGGTCAGGACCTCGCCCTGGCCGTCGCGGCCGGCGATTGCGTCGCTCTTTCCGGCGATCTCGGCGCGGGCAAATCGACTTTGGCGCGCGCCCTCATCCGGGCGATCGCGGATGACGACGAACTGGAAGCGCCGAGCCCCACCTTCACGCTCGTCCAGACCTATGAATTGCGCCTGCCGGTCGCCCACATCGACCTCTACCGGATCTCGGACCCACAGGAGATCGATGAACTTGGCCTTGACGACGCGCTCGCCACCGGCGTCGCCCTGATCGAGTGGCCCGAAAGGGCGGAAGGGGAACTGCCTGACGAGACAATCCTGATCGCGTTCGCGGAATCCGGCGTCGGACGATCCGTCACGATCTCTGGCCAGGCAGAACCCATGGACCGTATCGCGCGAACGCTTCAGATCAGGGCCTTTCTGGAAACATATCGACCAGGAGCCCAAAGACGATACTTCCAGGGCGACGCCTCGACCCGGCGGTTCGAACTGATACGCGGCGACAACGGCGAGGAGCTGTTCCTGATGGATTCGCCGGAAAAGCCCGCCGGTCCAGTGGTGCGCGACGGCAAGCCGTACACGGCCATTGCTCATACCGCCCTGACGGTTACGCCTTTCGTCGCGATCGCGGAATTCCTGCGCGCTTCCGGCTTTCGGGTTCCGGAGATCATCGCCTGTTCGCTGGATGACGGAATTCTGCTTGTCAGCGATCTTGGGCGGACCGGGGTGCTCGACGCGCATGGCCGACCGATCGAGGAACGGCTGTCGACGGCGATCGACTGTCTGCTCAAGCTGCACCGAACGACGATCCCGCCCACCATCGCGGTTCCCGGCGGGCCAGACTACGCGATACCACCCTATGACGCCGACGCCATGATGATAGAGGTCGAGCTCTATCTCGACTGGTATCTGCCCCATTTCGCGGGCGAGACGGTTACGGCGGAAGAACGGAAACGCTATATCGCCGACTGGCGCGCCGTCATCGCCAGGCTTCAGGGCGCCGTACAAAGCCTGGTCCTGCGGGATTTCCACTCCCCCAACCTGATTTGGAATGCTTCCGGAGAGGGAACCGACCAGATCGGTATTGTCGATTTCCAGGACGCACTGGCCGGTCCGGCCGCCTACGATGTCGCATCGCTCGTTCACGATGCGCGGGTGACGGTCGATGCTGAGCTCGCCAGGCGGCTGGTGGCGCGCTATCTTGATGCGCGCAACAATGACGAGAGTTTCGACCAAGAGAGCTTTCTGGAGGCGCTCGCCATTACTCAGGCGCAGCGGGCGACCAAAATCCTCGGCCTCTTCGTTCGACTGAAGGAGCGTGACGACAAACCCGGATATATCGCGCATATGCCGCGCATCCGCGCCTATCTAGCCAAGGCTCTGCGACACCCGGCGCTAATTTCCTTGCATGAACACTATTATCGGGCTGGAATCGGCCCAGACGAATCATAGCGGACCATCCGCCGGGGAACGCATCATGCCCAAAACAGCCATGATCCTGGCAGCAGGTCTTGGAACCCGCATGCGACCGATCACCGACACGCTCCCGAAACCGCTGGTCGCGGTCGCGGGACGGACCCTGATCGACCACGCTATCGACAATCTCGTGGCGGCCGGCGTCACGCGGGCAGTGGTGAACGTCCATTATCGCGGCGCTCAGTTGCACGAGCACCTGCAGACAGTCGACCGGATCGAGATCGAGATTTCCGACGAAACCGGGAAGCTGCTCGATTCTGGCGGCGGCATCGTCAAGGCCTTGCCTCTGCTTGGCGCCGGTCCATTCGCGATCGTCAACGCCGACACGTTCTGGCTGGAAGCCCCGGGCGGCGACGTCTCCAGCCTGCAGGCGATGGCCGACGCCTGGGACGCGGACCGGATGGACATGCTGCTGATGACGGCACGTCTGGACCAATGCACGGGATACGACGGAAAGGGCGATTTCCTGGTCAAAGCAGACGGCAGGTTGCTCCGTCACGATCGCGTCTCCGCCGATCCGGTGGTCTATCCGGGCGCGGCGATCATCCATCCGCGCATATTCGATGGCGCGCCAAACGAGCCCTTTTCTCTCAACTGGTGCTTCGACAAGGCGATCGCCTCCGGCCGCCTGTTCGGCTTCGCCATGAGCGGCCATATCCTGACCATCGGCACGCCCGAAGCGATCGGCGAAGCCGAAGCGGCGATGGCCCGGTTTGGCGCAAACCCATGACGCGGAACAATCTGTTCACGATCCCGCCCGGCGCGCCATTTCTCAAGGTGCTGGCGGCGCGTCTGTGCGACGGAACGCTAGTCCAAGGATTTCGCCATAGCGCCGACGACCCCTTGTCGTTGGCTTCCGCCGTGATCTATGTTCCGACACGCAGGGCGGCGCGCGCGCTGCGATCCGAGTTCGTCGATCTGCTGCCGGCGCCAAGCGCAATATTGCCGGTCATCCGGCCGCTCGGAGACTATGACGAGGACGCAGGCTTTTTCGACGAGACGATTGCGCAGGAAGACCTTGCGCCGCCCGTCGGCCAGACCGAAAGGCTGCTCGAACTCGCCAATCTGATTCTCGCCTGGAAACGCCAGCTGCCGAAAGCCGTCGCCGACGTGCATGGCGATCACCCGTTGCTCGCGCCGGCAAACCCCGCGGACGCAGTGTGGCTTGCCAGAAGCCTTGCCGACATGCTCGATTCCATGGAAACCGAGGAACGGCCCTGGTCGGCGCTCTCCGATATCAGCAGCGAGGATCATGCGCGCTGGTGGCAATTGTCGCTGGAATTCCTCAAGATCGCCTCGGTCTTCTGGCCGCAAAGGCTGGTCGAACTGGACAGATCGAGCGCGGCGGCGCATCGCAATGTCGTCTTGCGCGCTGAGGCCGAACGCCTGAAGAGCGCTCCCCCCGACGGACCGGTTATCATCGCCGGGTCAACGGGATCAATCCCTGCGACGGCCGAACTGATGCGAACCGTGGCCGGTCTGGAGCGTGGCGCCGTGGTGCTGCCGGGTCTCGATTTTAACATCGGCGAAGCGACATGGCCGTTGGTCGGCGGCGCGCCTCGGGACGAATTTTTCGACCCGGCGATCTGCGCTCACCCGCAATATGGCCTGTTCGCCCTGCTCGCAAAACTCAAGGCCAATCGTGACGACGTGGCGAGCCTCGCCGAACCGGATGCGGATATGGCCGTGCGCAACCGGATCGTATCGACTGCGCTGTTGCCTGCGGAAGCCACGCAAACCTGGATTGAAAGCGATCTGACACCGTCAGAAATCACGGGAGCCTGCAGGCGCATTGACCTGATCGAAGCGGCGAACGAACGCGAAGAGGCCCTGGCGATTGCAACAGCCATGCGGCTTTCGGCCGAGCCGGAAGCAGCAAGCCAGCCGCGCAATGTGGCGCTGGTGACGCCGGACCGCAAACTGGCGCGCCGGGTATCCGCCGAACTCAGGCGCTTCGGGATCGACGCCGACGATTCCGGCGGACAGTCGCTTGCCCTCACTCCGCCGGGCGCGATATGCCGGCTCATACTCGCCGCCTGCTGCCGACCGCAGGATCCGGTGGCGCTTCTGTCGTTGATGAAACATCCGCTTTCCCGCTTTGGCGGCACAGCGACCGAAGCGCGCCAAAACGCCCGCCTCTTCGAGCGGATCGTGCTTCGCGACGCCAGGTTTCCGGTCGAAACCGCCTCGATCGTCGCGGCGTTCGACCTCCGCCTTGCGGAACGCCAGGCGGAGGCGCGTCATGCGCCCTTCTGGTGGCGACGGCTGACTGACGTCGATATTCAGCGCTGCCGAACTTTCGCCGAAACCGTGGAAGCCGCTCTTGCGCCCCTGACAGGCGTGAAGGCTGCGCTGCCGGTCGCCGAATGGATCGGCAGGACGATAGAGGCGCTGGAGGCGGTAGCGTCGGACGATCGCGGCGACCTTTCGGACTTGTGGTCGGGAGAGGCCGGAGAGCAATTGTACGGCTTGCTTGCGGAAATGCTGGAGGATCGCTCGGGCCTTGCTTGCAGCGCCTTCGAATGGATGGGTATGACGCCGGCGCTGCTGGCCGGCGAGATGGTCAAACCGCGCGCTGGGAGCCATCCGCATGTTTTCATTTGGGGTTCTCTCGAGGCGCGTCTGCAGCCAGTCGACACGTTGGTCATGGCAGGCCTCAACGAGGGTACCTGGCCAGGACAGACCTCGACAGATCCTTTCCTCTCGCGCAGCATGATGACGGAGATCGGTCTTGAACCGCCGGAAAGGCGGACCGGGCTTGCCGCCCATGACTTCCAGATGAATCTCGGCGCGCCCCATGTCATCCTCTCGCGCTCTGCGCGGTCTGCAAACGCGCCAACGGTGCCTTCCCGCTGGCTGCAGCGGCTTCTCGCGATCGTCGGCGACGACGCGGCGACGGCCATGCGCGCGCGCGGCGCTCGTTTCGTGCAATGGGCCAGCGACCTCGATCTTGCCAGCGACATGCCGCTCGCCGCACGGCCAGTCCCGAAACCGCCGGCGGAGCTTCAGCCGAAGCGCTACTCCTTCAGCGAAGTTCAGAAATTGCGGCGCGACCCCTATGCGATCTACGCCAGGCGCGTATTGCGGCTCGACCCGCCGGAAGAGCTCGGCCTGGAGCCGGGACCCGCAGAGCGCGGCACCTTGTATCACGGCATCGCCGAGCAATTCGCCGCCGTGGCCGGGCAGGACGACGCCGAAGACCGTTTGCGCGACATCTGGCGACAGGCTTTCGAGGAAGCCGGCCTGCCCGCGCATATCAGGATCATCTGGCAGACGGAGTTCGAACGGATCGCCGGACCGCTGATCAAATGGGAACGCGGCCGCGCCGCCATGATCGCGACACGCCATACCGAAATTCGCGCGGCCTACGACATAGACCAATGCGGCGTGCTTTTGACGGGGATCGCCGACCGGATCGACATCGCAGATGACGGTGCTGTCGAGATCATTGATTTCAAGACCGGCAGTTCGCCGAGCCGTAAAGTGGCCTGGACCCTGCTCGACCCGCAATTGCCGCTGGAGGGAGCGGCCCTCATGGCCGGCGCCTTTACCGGCGTCGATCCTCTTGATCCGGAGCACCTGATCTATGTGCGGCTTCGTCCTGACGACAATTTCAAGGCGGAGTATGTGGACGGGTCGATCCGCGGATATCCGGACGCGAAGTCGGCGACGGATCTTGCGACGGAAGCGCTTACCCGTTTCACCGACCTGATCAACGCGCTGGCGCGCGGCGAACTCGGCTTCGCCTCGCAGATCATCCCCGACGCGACCGCTCAATATGGCCACGAATACGACCATCTCGCCCGCGTTCAGGAATGGTCCGTCCTGGAAGACAGCCCGAACGGGGACGGCGATTGATGAGCGATTCCTTCGACATCACCTGGACGCAGGCGCAGCAGGAAAAAGCGTCCAATCCGGCCCGGTCCGCATGGGTGTCGGCGAACGCCGGCTCGGGCAAGACGCATGTGCTGGCGCAACGGGTCATCCGGCTGCTGCTGGACGGTTGCCGGCCATCCGCCATTCTCTGCCTGACCTATACGAAGGCGGCCGCATCGGAGATGTCGAACAGGGTATTTGAACGGTTGGCGGAATGGACACGGCTGGACGACGCCGCGCTTTCGGCGAGGCTCGCGGATATCGAGGGGCGACGGCCGAACGCCCTGCGCCTCGCCTTTGCCCGCCAGCTCTTCGCGCGCGCGCTGGAAACGCCGGGCGGCCTGAAAATCCAGACTATTCACGCCTTCTGCGAGGCGGTGTTGCACCAGTTTCCGCTGGAAGCCAATGTGGCCGGTCACTTCGAGGTTCTCGACGAAGCCGACGCGCGACGCCTGCTTGACGAGGCCCGCGAAACCTTGCTGACAGAGGTGGCGCAGGACGCGAATGCACGGCTGGTCGATGCGTTCAGAAACGTGCTGGCCGCAACCGGTCAATGGGGCATGGAACGGCTGTTCGAGGAGATCGTCGGCGAACGTGCGGCGATCACCGAATTCCGGCTTGCGGCGGAACGCCAGGGCGGCGAAGAAAAATTGTTACGCAGGATCACGGGGCTCGATCCGGACGACACGGAGGCCTCCATATTGAGCTCCGTCTGGCCGCTCGCCGGATTTCAGGGACCAGCGCTCGCCGATTTTGCGGAAATCGCGCGCAGTCAGAAAGCCAAGCGGGCGCGCGAATTTGCGGACGGACTGATGCAAGCCGCGGCGTTGGACGATCCACAGGATCGCTATTCAGCGCTTGCCATGCTGTTCCTGACGTCGGAGGGCAAGCCCCGCAAACTCGCCTCCCTGGCGACAAAATCGATTCAGGAGGCCATTCCCGATCTGGAAGACCGGATAACAAAGGCCCAGGATCAATTCATCGCGGCGCGCGACCGGCTGCAGAGATTGCGCATGGTGCTTCTGACCTGCGACGCGCTGGTGCTCGCTCGCCGTCTCGACACCGGCTACGAAGCGCTGAAGCGCCGCGACGGCAAACTGGATTTCGACGACCTTGTCGCCCGAACCGGCGCGTTGCTGGCGCGTGACGGCGCAGGCCCATGGGTGCACTACAAGCTCGATCGCGGGATCGACCATATTCTCGTCGACGAAGCGCAGGACACGAGCCCTGAGCAATGGGCGGTGATCAGCCGGCTGGCCGCAGAGTTCTTCGCCGGTCAATCGTCGCGCGAAACGCTTCGCACCCTGTTCGCCGTCGGCGACGAGAAACAGTCGATCTACTCCTTTCAAGGCGCGCGACCGGATCTCTTCCGGATCAAGCAGCGTGAATTCAGCCTCATGGCCCGCGACGCAGACCGGCATTTCGAACAGCCGAGGCTGCGGCTCTCCTTCCGTTCGACGGCGAGCGTGCTTGCGGCGGTGGACGATGTTTTCGAGCCGGAAGAGAACCGGCGCGGGCTCGGCGAGCCAGGCGAGCCGGTCGCCCACAGCTCCCACAGAGGCGGCGAACCGGGCGTCGTCGATCTGTGGGAGATGATCGGCAAGCAGGCGAGCGACGACCATGACGACTGGCGCGCGCCTTTCGACGCGATCGCGGAAGCCGCGCCGCCGGCGGAACTCGCGCGCCGGATCGCCGGGACAATTGTCGGCTGGCTTCGCAAGGAGGAATGCATCGTGCGCTCCGGCGCGAAGCGCCCGATCAGCGCGGGAGACATTCTGGTGCTGGTGCGCAAGCGGGACGCCTTCGTCAACGCGCTGATGCGCGAATTGAAGAAGGCGCAGATTCCCGTCGCCGGCGCGGACCGGCTGGTGCTGACCGGACATATCGCCGTACAGGACCTGATGGCGCTCGGTCGGGTTATGCTGTTGCCCGGAGACGATCTTTCGCTGGCCGCCGTTCTCAAGAGCCCGCTGTTCGGTTTTGACGAGGACATGCTGTTTCGCCTGGCGGCCGGACGGCCGGAACAGGCGAGCCTGTTCGATCATCTCGCAACGCTTGCGGAAACAGAAGGCGACGTCTGGCGGGGAGCGCATTCCCGGTTGACCGGACTGCTTGCGATCGCCGACGCCGCCTCTCCCTTTGAATTCTACGCGCGCCTGCTTGGACCCGACGGCGGCAGACAGCGCTTCCTCGCACGGCTCGGCACGGAAGCCAGCGACATTCTGGACGAGTTTCTTTCGTTCTGCCTCGATCATGAATCCGGCGACCTTCCGGGTCTGCAGGCCCTGATCGCGTCGCTGGAAAACGCCTCTCCCGTCATCAAGCGCGAACTGGAGCAGGGGCGCGACGAAATCCGCATCATGACGGTGCATGCCTCCAAGGGGCTCGAGGCGCCGGTGGTCTTCCTGGTGGATTCCGGAGGAAAGCCAGCCGACGAACGCCATGCGCCGCGTCTGCAGACGCTGCCGATAGAGGCCGCAACCGGATTGCCGGTGTCCGCGCCGCTCTGGATTCCCGGCAAAAGCTATGCCAACAGCGTCGGCGACGCCGTGAAATCGGACTGGCTTTCGGCCATGGACGACGAATACCGGCGGCTTCTCTACGTCGGAATGACGCGCGCCGCCGACCGGCTGATCGTCTGCGGCTATCACGGGATCAAGGTCCCCTCCTGGCGTCACTGGCACGCGATCGTGAAAGACGCCCTCTCGGAAAGGGCCTCCGCATCGCCCGAGACTTTCAGCGCCGGTGGCGCGCAATGGGAAGGGCTGCGCTACACGCTGCACGACGCCGAGGGCTTTCAGCTGCAGTCGGGCGCGGCTGCGCCCGAAAGCGACCATCCGCCGCTTCCCGACGCGCTTGGCCGACCGCTTCCGAAGCCGAAGCGCTTGCCGCGTCCTTTGACCCCGTCATCGACGGGCCTTGCGGTCGAGGCCGAACCGTCCGACGCGCCGGTCATGACGTCGCCCTTCGACAACGAGCGGGGCGACGAGCGGCCGCTGGAGCGCGGCCGGATCGTTCACAGGCTGCTGCAGCTTCTGCCCGAACAGGCGACTGCCGAGCGGCGGCGTCTGGCCGCCCGCTATCTTGAGCGGGCGCTTCCCGACTGGAGCTCGCAGGACCGCGAAGCCCTCGCCGACAACATTCTTGCGATCCTGGAGAATCCCCGGTTCGCTCCGGTGTTCTCCCCCGCAAGCCGCGCCGAGGTTTCGATGATGGGCACGCTGGAGATCGCCGGCGAGCAACGGGCAGTCTCGGCGCGGCTCGACCGGCTGGCCGTCTCGGAGGGCGAGGTGTTGATTGTCGACTACAAGACCGACCGCAACGTCCCGGCCGACGAAAGCGAAGTCGCCCAGGTGTACCTGACACAGCTTGCGCTCTACCGCGCGCTGCTGCAGCCGATCTACCCGGACCTGACGGTGCGCGCGGCGCTTCTCTACACGGAAGCTCCACGCCTGATCGTCTGCGACAACCGGCGCCTCGACGAGACGCTTTCAGCGCTGTCGACAATGTGAGCGCGTCCGCCTTGAAATTCTGCCGGCCGTGTCTGATATTAGGCCCAACGACAGGGTCCGATTCTTTGCGGGCCCGATTTCAATTCGAAGGAGCAAATTCATGGCCACTGTGAAGGTCGATAATGCAAATTTCGAGAAGGAAGTCCTCAATTCCGCCGAGCCGGTGGTTGTCGACTTCTGGGCCGAATGGTGCGGACCGTGCAAGATGATCGCCCCCAGCCTGGAGGAAATCTCTGCGGAGATGGAAGGCAAGATCAAGGTCGCAAAGCTTAACATCGACGAAAATCCGGAGCTCGCCGCCCGCTACGGCGTGCGTTCGATTCCGACGCTGACCATGTTCAAGGCCGGCGAAGTCGCCGACATGAAGGTGGGCGCTCTGCCGAAATCGGCGCTTTCCAGCTGGATCAGCGGCGCCGTCTGAGCGGACTCACTTTTTAGACATTCAGCCCGCAAAGCCGTGCGGCCTTGCGGGTTTTTCTTTGCCCTGTGGAGGCTGGCTTTGGGTCGCAAAGGCTGATTTTTCCGAGAGACCGGATGGATCCCGGCTCGGGGGCCGGGATGAGGGCGGGAAGGAAAGACGCAAAGGCGTCAAGCCTTTGTTATTATTACATATTCTTCTTTGTGATTACAGCGCGCACGCACGCCATTCCTTCTCATTTGGCTTTGTTTCGGTAATTCCGCTTTTTCGCTCGCTGGAGATCTGGCTTCGTTTCGGGAATCGGTGATTTGCAATCTGTACCCACCCTCTGAAGCCCGGAAAACCTGCCTCCGTCCAGCTGGCTGGACGCGACAGGACAGGGCGTTCATCCAATCTGGCTTTGTTTCGGGATTTTCAGTTTTCCATCTTTCAGGACGGTCTGGCTTTGTTTCGGGAATCGGCGTTCGTCACCGTTTCTGAACGCTTGGGCCGACACTGAATCCCTGTTGCGAAAGGTGCAAGCATAGCACATCCAGCCCAAAATTACACCGTAAGTTCTGTCTTTGTTCCGATCATCGCGGCTACTGCGGCGGAGTTCCGTTTTCGGCGAGGATCTCGCCGACCAGGTAGAGTGAGCCGCAGATCAGGATGCGCGGCGGGACGTCGAGCTTTTTCCAGTCTTCGGCCATCAGATCGAGCGCCTGGTAGACGTCGATGGCCGGCTGGGCAGTCAGGCCCGCCCGCGCCGCGTCGTCGGCCAGCGCGACCGGATCGATGCCGGCTTCCGAGCCGCTGACAGGTATGGCGTAGACGTGGCGCGCCATATCCTCGAAGACGCGGAAATAACCGAATGGATCCTTTGTATTGATCATGCCGGCTATGAGAAACAGCGGACGCGAAAAACGCTCCTCAAGTTCAGCCAGGGTTTCGGACACGACCACGGCCGCGCCCGGATTATGGCCGCCGTCGACCCAGATTTCAGCTCCGGGCAGCGCTGCGTCGACGATCCGGCCGGACGCCAGGCGCTGCATGCGACCCGGCCAGCTGACAGTGTGCAGGCCTTGTTCGATCGCTTCGGGCGCGCAGGCGAACCCCGCCGCCCTGATCGTGCGGATGGCGGCGGCCGCATTGGCGATCTGGTGGCGGCCGTTCAGCGCCGGCAGATGAAGGTCGAGCAGGCCGGTCTCGTCCTGATAGACGAGGCGTCCATGTTCTTCATAGGCCTGGAAATCCTGTCCGTAGACGCTCAACGGGCTTCCAAGCCTGTTGGCGGCTGAAACGATCGTTTCGCGCGCTGCGTCCTCGGACTGAAAGCCGACCACAACCGGACGTCCCGGCTTGATGATTCCGGCCTTCTCCGCTGCTATCAGCTCCACCCGATCGCCGAGAAAGGCCTGATGGTCGAGCGCGATCGGCATGATGAGGCTGACCGCGGGATCGCTGAGGATATTGGTCGCGTCGAAACGCCCTCCGAGACCGACTTCAATGATTGCGACATCAGCCGGCTGTTCGCTGAACAGCAGGAACATGACAGCGGTCAGGATTTCGAAAACCGTGATTGGCTGGCCGCCATTGGCCTTGGCCACGCGTTCGATGGCGTCGGCGAAGAGATCGTCGTCGACAAGCTGACCCGGCCTCGATTTCGACGCAATGCGATAGCGCTCATGCCAGTTCACCAGATGCGGCGAGGTGTGGACATGCACGCCAAGGCCGGCCGCCTCCAGGATGGACCGGCAAAAGGCCGTGGCCGACCCCTTGCCGTTGGTGCCGGCCACATGAATGACGGGCGGCAGACGGTCCTGGGGATCGCCGAGGCGGCTCAACAGTTTACGTATGCGTTCGAGCGTAAGATCGAAACCCTTCGGATGAAGGGTCATCAGTCGTTCGATCGCTTCAGTCGCTCTTGTCTTTGTCACCTGGCTCCGATCCGGCGGCGTCGGACGTCTCGATTTCCTCGTCAACAGCGGACGACGCCGCTGTTTCAGTCGGCGGCGCTTCGGCTTCCGGCTCCTCGACGACTGCCTCAGGACCGACAGGTTCTTCAAGCGCGGGCAGGCCCATCAGCATCCTGAGCAGGCTTGCTAGCGTGTCCGGCAATTCGTGGCGGGTCACCACCATGTCGACCATGCCGTGTTCCATCAGATATTCCGATGTCTGGAAGCCTTCGGGTAGCTTCTCATGGACGGTCTGCTCGATGACGCGCTTGCCGGCAAAGCCGATCTCCGCGCCCGGTTCGGCGATATGGATGTCGCCGAGCATCGCGTAGGACGCCGTCACGCCGCCGGTCGTCGGGTTGGTCAGCACGACGATATAGGGCAGACCAGCCTCTTTCAGCATTTCCACCGCGACCGTAGTCTTGGGCAATTGCATCAGGGAGAGAATGCCTTCCTGCATCCGCGCGCCCCCGGAAGCGGGAAACATCACCAACGGACATTCGTTCTTTATCGCCATTTCGAAGGCCTGGACGATCGCCTCGCCTGCAGCCACGCCGAGCGAACCGCCGATGAAGTTGAAATCATGCGCGCAGGCGACGAGCTTCAGTCCCTTGACCGAGCCAATGCCTGCGACGATGGAATCTTCCAGACCAGTCTTTGATCGGTTGTCGCGCAGCCGGTCAGTGTATTTCTTGGAATCGCGGAATTTCAGCGGATCCTGCTGAACCTGCGGCGCGGGCAACTCTTCGAATTCGCCCGCATCGAACAGATAGCCCAGACGCTGTCGCGCTGTAACGCGCATGTGGTGTCCGGACCCCGGAATGACCCACATGTTTTCCTCGAGATCGGTGTGAAACACCATCTCTCCGGTGGAAGGACATTTGATCCAGAGGTTTTCCGGCACCTCCCGGCGGCCAAGCATGGAGCCGAATTTCGGCCGGACAAAGCTGGTAATCCAGTTCAAGGCGAACTCCCGTGCAAGAGATATTGAGCTTTACATCTCTTCATATTTGGTGATTTATTCGGCCGCGGCAAGGCGTGCGGCGCGAACGCCGTCGGCCAGAGACCGAACCAGGTCGGTCACGGCCTGCACTGAATCACCGGTCGCACGGCCTTGATCGTCCAGCGAACCGGCGATGGCGTTGACGATGGCCGTTCCGACAACAACGCCGTCCGCCGTCGCGCCGATTGCACGCGCCTGCTCTCCGGTCTTCACGCCAAATCCGACACAGACCGGAAGCTGCGTATGACGCTTGATGCGCCGAACGGCGTCGCCCACCTTGTCCGTATCGGGCAAGGCGGAACCGGTGATTCCGGTCATCGAGACATAGTAGACGAAGCCCGACGTATTGTTGAGAACGGTGGGCAGACGCCGGTCGTCAGTGGTCGGCGTCGCCAGACGGATGAAATTTATTCCCTTTTCCAGCGCCGGCAGACACAATTCGTCGTCCATTTCCGGCGGCAGATCGACGATGATCAGCCCGTCGAGGCCGGCGACAAGCGCATCGGTCAGGAAACGGTCGACGCCGTAGATATAGATCGGGTTGTAGTAGCCCATGATCACGATCGGCGTATCGTGGTCGTTTTTGCGAAATTCGCGGACCATCTCCAGGGTCTTCGCCAGGGTCTGGCCGCCCTTCAGAGCCCTTTGTCCCGCCGCCTGGATGGACGGGCCGTCGGCCATGGGATCGGAAAACGGCGCGCCCAGCTCAATGACGTCGGCGCCGGCCGCCGGCAGAGCTTTCATGATTTCCAGCGAAGCGGCGAAATCCGGGTCGCCGCCCATGAAATAGGTCACAAGCGCCGGGCGTCCCTCCGCTGCCAGCGCCGCAAACCTTCTGTCCATACGTTCGGTCATGTCCGCTCCTACAACTCGATGCCGAGGTGACGGGCCGCGGTGAAGACGTCCTTGTCTCCGCGGCCGCACAGATTCATGACGATGATCTGATCCCGGTCCATATCCGGCGCCCGCTTGATGACTTCGGCCAGCGCATGCGACGGCTCGAGCGCGGGAATAATGCCCTCGACGCGCGTGAGCCGCTGGAAGGCGGCCAGCGCCTCGTCATCCATGATCGGCACATATTCCACCCGGCCCATATCCTTCAGCCAGGAATGCTCCGGACCGATGCCCGGATAATCGAGGCCGGCGGATATGGAATGGCCCTCCTCGATCTGCCCGTCTGCGTCCTGCAGCAGATAGGTGCGGTTGCCATGCAAAACGCCGGGGTTGCCGGCCGTCAGCGAGGCGCAATGTTCTTCCGTGTCGAGCCCCTTGCCGCCGGCTTCGACGCCGACGATCGCGACCTGCTTGTCATCGAGGAAGGGGTGGAACAGGCCGATGGCGTTGGATCCGCCGCCAACGGCTGCGACCAGAAGGTCCGGCAGGCGGCCTTCAGCCTCCAGGATCTGCTCGCGCGCCTCGCGGCCGATCACGGACTGCAAGTCGCGCACCATTTCCGGATAGGGATGCGGTCCGGCCGCAGTGCCGATCAGATAATAGGTGCTCTCGACATTCGTCACCCAGTCGCGCAGCGCCTCGTTCATCGCGTCCTTGAGGGTGCCGTTGCCGGCCTCGACGGGGATGACCTCGGCGCCGAGAAGCTTCATGCGGAAAACGTTGGGCGCCTGCCGCTCAATGTCGGTCGCGCCCATGTAGACGACGCAGGGAAGTCCGAAGCGCGCGGCGACCGTTGCGGTGGCGACGCCGTGCTGACCGGCGCCCGTCTCGGCGATGATTCGGGTTTTGCCCATCCGTTTGGCGAGCAGAATCTGGCCCAGGCAATTGTTGATCTTGTGGGATCCGGTGTGATTGAGCTCGTCGCGCTTGAAGTAGATCTTCGCGCCGCCCAGTTCCTCTGTCAGCCGTTCGGCGAAATAAAGCGGGCTCGGCCGGCCGGTGTAATGGGTGTTGAGGTTGTCCAGTTCGCGCTTGTATTCGGGATCCTTCTTTGCGAAGGCCCAGGCCTCCTGCAGGTCGAGGATGAGCGGCATCAGGGTTTCGGCAACGAAACGACCGCCGAAAATTCCGAATCGGCCATCCTCGTCGGGACCGGCGCGAAATGAATTCGGTTCAATGGGCTTGTTCACGGACACTTCCACATCATAGCGACTTGCACATCAGGCAGCGGGCTGGTTGACAGCCGCGACCTTTTCGAAGAACCGGGAGATCAGGGCGCTGTCCTTGACCCCCGGAGCGGATTCCACACCCGACGATATGTCGATCGCCGTGGCGCCGGTGGTTTCTAGGGCGGCGCGGACGTTGCCCGCATTGAGACCACCGGAAAGCATGTAATCGACGTCGCCGTCAAGCGTGCGCAGCAGCGACCAGTCGAATGAGACGCCGTTGCCGCCCGGAAGCTCCGAGCCCGCGGGCGCCTTGGCGTCGAGCAGGAAACGGTCGGCGACGCCGCGCCAGGCCTGTATCGCCTCGATATCGGCCGCGTCGCGGATCGAAAAAGCCTTGATGACTGGCAGGCCGTAGCGCGCGCGGACCTGGCGAACGCGTTCCGGCGTCTCACCGCCGTGAAACTGCAGATAGTCCGGTTTGACCTCATCCACGATCCGGTCGAGGACGGCGTCGTCGGCGTTCACGGTGACGGCCACGACGGACGCACGATCGCCGATTCCCCGGCGCAGGCGGCCGGCTTCTTCCGGCGTCACGTTGCGCGGGCTTTTCTCGAAGAAGATAAAGCCGATAAGGGACGCCCCCGAGGCAAGCGCCGCCTCGATGGTCTCTTTCGTCTTCATGCCGCAGATCTTGACCGTCGTCGTCATGCGCCGCTCGTCGCATGAATCCGTTGCAAAGTCGAGAGTTTTCGTGGTTTGGCGGGGCGACGAAGCCTAACCGAAATCGACGGCGTGAAGCGCCGAACCGTGGCGCTTCAGCCAGGTTTTCGCCTCCTCCGTGCGCGGGCAAAGCGTCCGGCAGAGATGCCAGAAACCGGGACCGTGATTCATTTCGCGCAGGTGCGCGACTTCGTGCGCGGCCAGATAGTCGAGCACGTGATCGGGCGCCATAATGATGCGCCAGGAAAAGGAAAGGTTGCCTTCCGAGGAACAGGACCCCCAGCGGCTGCGCGTGTCCTTGAGGCGGATGGCCCTGGGCTTGCGGCCAAGGGCGGACGCATGACGGGCGACGGCGGCCTCGAGCTCCGCGCGGGCCTCGCGCCTCAGATAATCGACGACCCGTCGGGCCAGATGTTCAGGCGCGCCGCCGACGAACAGAATGCGCCCCTCACCGGTCTCGCGGACCTCGGTGAGGCCCCGCAACGCGCCGGTGCGACGGATAGTGTGCTCAACGCCGCGAATTTGGATCGAGCCGCCGTCTGCGAGCGAACCCGGCCTGGGCAATTTGCCGAGCCGGGACGATAGCCAGCCATTGTTGCGCAGGAGGAACCGCTCGACTTCACGGTCGCTGACGCCTGGCGGCACGGTCATGCGCAGGGCCCGGCCGCCCGGTTCGATCCTGAGCGTGAGCCGCGTCGCACGGCTGTGTTCCCGGATCGTCAGGGGCAGTCGCCTGCCGGCGACGGCGATGTCGCGTTCCTTCGGATTGGCTGGCAATGTCATCAACCGGTTTGTCTTCAGGAAATTCCTAGCTGATTCTGATTCAATAGCGCAAAACAAAAGAGCGCCCGAAGAGCGCTCTTGAAGTGTTTCTGTTCAGGCGATGGCCTGTCAGTCGTTGTCCTCGTAGCGATCACGTCCGGGCTTGCGCTGGGACATGAAGCGGTCGAACTCTTCCTGGTCCTTGGCGCGGCGCAATTCGCGAAGATAGTCGTCAAATTCCTGACGCGCTTCCTCGAGCTTGCGGCGCTCTTCCTCGATTCGCTTGAGTTCAGTTTCACGCCACTCGTCGAAAGCGACGTTTCCGGTGCGCGCATGAAAGCCGCCGTGACGGCGGGTATGCTTGCAACCGAAGGCCTTGCCACTCGTGGCCTTTCTAAAGTCCTGCTTGAATTCGTCGAGCCGGTCGCCCCAGATAATGTAGGCGAGCATGGCCAGGCCGAGTGGCCAGAACACGACAAATCCCAGAACCATCAGGCCTATAGTAAGAGGCGTCCAGGCCGGACGCAGCATTGAGGTGTTGGTCATCGAATAGCCCTTGTTCAAACAGACGAGACGAAAGTGTCTGCGCGAAAAACCATGTGGGTGGTGAACGCCGCTGATTCAAGAAAGATTCAGAAGATACAAAGTAGGCTATTGAATAAATTAAGTTTTCTCAGGCGCTTTTGGCTGTCCTGCGTGACCGGGTCGGGCGCTTCGCCGCAGGTTTGGCGGCCCGCGCCGACTTTTTCGGCGCTTCGTTGTGGGTGCGCATGAAGTCGAGGATGCGGGGCGCGATCTCCGAGCGGAACCGCGATCCGTTAAACACCCCGTAGTGACCGACCTTGGGCTGCATGTAATGCATGCGCATGTCGTCGGGAATGTTCGGGCAGATATCGTGCGCGGCCCTGGTCTGGCCGACGCCGGAAATGTCGTCATTCTCGCCTTCGACGGTCAACAGCGCCACGCGCTTGATCGCCGAAGGGTCGATCAGTTCGTCGCGATGCATGAATTCGCCCTTGGGCAACGCATGCTCGATGAAGACGCGCTCCACCGTCTGCAGGTAGAACTCGGCCGTCAGGTCCATAACCGCAAGGTATTCGTCGTAGAATTCGCGGTGTTTTTCCGCCGAATCGCCATCATTGACGACCAGATGCTGGAAGAAATCCTTCTGCGCGATCATGTGCTTGTCGAGATTCATCGACATGAAGCCGGAGAGCTGTAGGAAACCGGGATAGACTTCGCGCATGAAACCCGGCTGCGGCCAGGGCACGCGCATGATGACATTGTCGCGGAACCACTCGATCGGACGGTTTTCCGCAAGTTCGTTGACGGCGGTCGGATTCTGCCTTGTGTCGATGGGGCCGCCCATCAGCGTCATCGAGCGCGGCACCTGACCGTCATTGTGCTTTTCCATCTGCGCCACAGCGGCGAGGACCGGCACGGACGGCTGGCAGACGGCCATGACATGAGTGTCGCCGCCCATGGAATGCAGCATCGAGATGATGTAGTCGATGAAATCGTCCAGGTCGAAAGAGCCTTCCGACATGGGCACCATGCGCGCGTCAGTCCAGTCGGTGATGTAGACGTCGGCATAGGGAAGCAGCGTTTCCACGGTGCCGCGCAGCAACGTCGCATAGTGTCCCGACATCGGCGCGACAATGAGGATCCTGGGATTCTTGCCGCGATAGTTCGCCGGCATCGACCGTTCGAAATGGATGAGACGGCAGAAGGGGCGCTCCCACACGATCTGTTCGTGCACGGAGACCTTCTGAGCGTTGATGGATATCTCGCCGATACCGAATTCGGGCTTGCCGTACCGGCGCGTCGTGCGCTCGAACAGTTCAAAGCTGGCCGCCATGGCTCTGCCGAATGTGGTGCGGGAAAACGGATTGAGCGGATTGGCGTAGGTGAGACGCATTGCGTCTGCCGCCGTCCTCCAGGGAAACATGGCGGCGTGGCCCAATTCGTAGAACTGATAGAACATATGCGATCAAACCTCTGCGGGACGCAATCCACCGATTTTCACATAACCCATGCATCGGGATCGGCTGACCCGGTTCAGCCGAACCAAACTAACATGATTTTGCTGCAACGCAACAGCGCGAATCATTTTCAAACGGACAGGCGGCATTACCGGTCAGATGTCGAGATTGGCGACGCTCAGCGCGTTCTCCTGGATGAAATCGCGCCGCGGCTCCACCTCGTCGCCCATCAACCGCGCAAACAGCCCGTCGGCGTCGCTCGCATCCGCAACCTTGACCTGAAGCAGCGTCCTGGCGTTCGGATCCAGCGTGGTTTCCCACAACTGGTTTGCGTTCATTTCGCCAAGACCCTTGTAACGCTGCATGCTGAGGCCCTTGCGGCCAACCGCGAAGATGGTTTCGAGAAGGTCGGCGGGCCCATGGATCACCGTGGACTGCTCCTTGCGCAGCAGCCGGACGCCGCCCGAATAGATTTCGTCGAGCCGCTGGAACATCTGGTCGATGCGACGCGCGTCGGCGGAGCCGAGAAGCGCTGAGTCAAGCAGATGCGATTCCTTCACGCCGCGCACGGTGCGCTCCACCAGCAGGCCGTTTTGCGGGGTGATCTCGCCCGTCCAGCCGCGTTCGGTTTCCTCCGAAATCGCGTCAAGCCGCGCGGCGACCCGCGTTGCGATGGCCGTGGCGCGTTCCGAATCGTTCATCGCCTCGAGACTGAAGCCGCCGACGATCGCTGTCTGCTCGACGATCCTGCGGTCGTATCGGGAATGCAGATTCTCGATCAGCGCGCGCATGCGCCGCGCATCTTCGATGACGGCGCGCAGGTCCTGTCCGGCGCGAATTTCTCCGTCGCGGAGTTCAAGCGAGGCTTCTTCGAGACCCAGGCCGATCAGATATTCTTCCAGTTCCTCCTCGCCCTTGAGGTACTGCTCCGACTTGCCGCGCGACACCTTGAAGAGCGGCGGCTGGGCGATATAGAGGTGGCCATGCTCGATCAGCGCAGGCATCTGGCGGAAGAAGAAGGTCAGGAGCAGCGTGCGAATATGGGCGCCATCGACATCGGCGTCCGTCATGATGATGATGCGGTGATAGCGCAGTTTGGCGATATTGAACTCGTCCTTGCCAATGCCGGTGCCCAGCGCCGTGATCAGCGTGCCGATCTCCTGGCTGGACAGCATCTTGTCGAAGCGGGCCCGCTCGACATTGAGGATCTTGCCGCGCAGGGGCAGGATCGCCTGATTTTCACGCGAACGACCCTGTTTGGCGGAGCCGCCGGCGGAATCGCCCTCGACGAGGAAGATTTCCGACTTGGCCGGATCGCGCTCCGAGCAGTCCGCGAGCTTGCCCGGGAGCGAGGCCACGTCCAGCGCGCCCTTGCGCCGAGTCAGTTCGCGGGCCTTGCGCGCGGCCTCGCGGGCGGCGGCGGCCTCGACCACCTTTCCGACCAGGATCTTTGCTTCCTGTGGATGTTCCTCGAGCCACTGATTGAGGCCGGCGTTGACGAGATTCTCGACAACGGGACGGACTTCCGAGGAAACCAGCTTGTCCTTGGTCTGGGAAGAGAACTTCGGATCAGGCACCTTGACGGAGAGAACCGCGGTCAGACCTTCACGGCAATCGTCGCCGGTCAGCGAGACCTTTTCCTTCTTGGTCAGGCCGGAACTCTCGGCATAGGCGACGATCTGGCGGGTGAGCGCGCCGCGGAAACCGGCCATGTGGGTGCCGCCGTCGCGCTGTGGAATGTTGTTGGTGAAGCACAGGACGTTTTCGTGGTAGCTGTCGTTCCACCACATGGCCACTTCGACGGTGACGCCGTCCTTTTCGCCGTAGATGGCGATCGGCTCTTCCACCAGCGACTTTCTGTTGCGGTCGAGATATTTCACGAAGGCCTGGATGCCGCCGTCATAGGACATCTCGGTCTTGCGGACGTCGGAATGACGCAGATCCGTCAGACTGATGCGGACGCCGGAATTCAGAAAGGCAAGCTCGCGAAGCCGATGTTCGAGCGTGTCGAAATCGAACTCCGTCATGGTGAAGGTCTCGCTGGACGGCAGGAAGGTGACCTCTGTGCCGGTTTCCGGGCCGGCCTCGCCGGTTACGGCGAGCGGTCCGTCGGCGACGCCGTGGGTGAAGCTCATTTCATGGACCTTGCCGTTGCGGCGAATGGTCAGCCTGAGCATGACCGACAGGGCGTTGACCACGGATACGCCGACGCCGTGAAGGCCGCCGGACACCTTGTAGGAATTCTGATCGAACTTGCCGCCGGCGTGCAGCTGCGTCATGATGACTTCGGCCGCCGAAATGCCTTCGCCCGTGTGTATGTCGGTCGGAATGCCGCGGCCATTGTCTGTCACCGTGCATGAACCGTCGGCGTTGAGCGTGACGGTGACGTCCGTCGCATGGCCAGCCAGCGCCTCGTCGATGGCGTTATCGACAACCTCGTAGACCATGTGGTGCAGGCCGGAACCGTCGTCGGTGTCGCCGATATACATGCCCGGACGTTTGCGAACCGCGTCCAAACCCTTCAAAACCTTGATGGATTCGGCGCCGTATTCCGGGCTGGACTGGTTTTCGCTGGCGGATTCGTCGCTCATATTGCCTGTTCTTTCCTGCAAGGCGCGGGATTGCTTTCGGCGCTTCCGAATCACCCCAGCCCGTAAGCCTGAATATAATGATTTTTTTCGGTTTTTCCAAATCCGGGATCGTAAAAGGCAGGTGGTTCCCGGATGGTCCACAGGCTCGATCGGAACCGATGCTCCAACTGTTACTGGCGGGCCGGAAGCCATGTAACTATATTGGACGCAAGGAGCAGTTCATGGACGCGCTTATCGAGCCATTCGAACCACCGGCGCCGAAACCCAGATCGCAACCGCCGAGCCGGCTGCAGGTGATAAAAACCATCTACCGAAACCCCATAGAACTGTGGGGCGAGCCGGCCTACGCCAATCCCGTTTTGAAGGCGAAAATGTTCAACGAGAGCATGATCGTCGCCAACCAGCCGGACTTCATCCGGCATATCCTGGTGGACAATGCGAAGAACTACCGGATGGCGCGGGTGCGCCAGCTGGTCCTGAGGCCGATCCTGCGTGACGGATTACTGACAGCGGAAGGTCCGGCATGGAAACGCTCTCGCAGGGCGGTGGCGCCGGTCTTTACGCCGCGGCATGCGGCCGGTTTCGCCGACCAGATGCTGGCATGCAGCGAGCGTTTCGCCGAACGTTTCGCGGGCGACGGCGGCGTTCACGACGTGGCGCTGGCGATGACGGACCTGACCTACGAGGTTCTTGCCGCAACGCTGTTTTCCGAGGATCCAAACCCGAATTCGTCGCTGGCCGAGAATGTCGCGCGGCTTCTCGACACGATGGGGCGAGTGGATCCGCTCGATCTGCTCAAGGCGCCGGAATGGATTCCGCGCCTTACCCGCATCCGCGGCCGCGGCTCGCTGAACTATTTTCGCAAGATGGTGCGCGAGATGATCGCCCGACGCCAGAAAATGCTGACGCGCGGCGAAAAGGCGTCTGAGGATTTTCTGACGCTGCTCATTGCGCAACAAGGACCGGACGGCCTGACCGAGCAGGAAGTGGAAGACAACATCCTGACTTTCCTCGGCGCCGGTCACGAGACGACGGCGCGTGCGCTCGGCTGGACGATCTATTGCCTGGCCAATGCGGCGTGGGAGCGCGAAAAAGTGGAGGAGGAGGTCGACCGGATCGTCGACAGCGGTCTGGAACCTGTGAAATGGCTGGACGCCATGCCCTATACGAGAGCGGCTTTCGAGGAGGCCATGCGGCTTTATCCTCCGGCGCCGTCGATCAATCGCGAGGCGATCGCCGACGACCGCTGGGGCGAAACGGAGATTCCCGCCGGCACGACAGTCCTCGTGCTGCCCTGGATCCTGCACCGCCACCAATTGCTCTGGGACCGGCCGAACGCCTTCATTCCGGAGCGTTTTCTGCCGGAAAACCGTGCGAAAATCGAGCGATTCCAGTATCTGCCCTTTGGCGCCGGTCCGCGCGTATGCATCGGCGCTACCTTCGCGCTGCAGGAAGCCGCCATTGCGCTGGGCGTACTGATGAAGCGCTTTCGATTCGACTGCACGCAGGACACGAAGCCGTGGCCCGTGCAGCGCGTGACGACGCAGCCGCTGGGCGGCCTGCCGATGACTGTCACGACGCGCTGAAAATCAAAATCTGGACTGGAGTTTCCGTCCGCCGCGAAAGCAGCGAAAGCCGGAAGAGACCCGTGAAAGCTTACTTCGCGGTGTCAGCTGCGAATTCCTGCGCACATGGATCAACGCCGTAGGACGGCGCGCAGCCAGTCTTGCTGGCCGTCACGAAATGCGGCGCCGCGAATGCGCCGGCCAGAATAATTGCGCCCGCCACGATGAAGGACGTGACGATTGTCCTGCCGAGTGTTTTTTGTTCGGCCATGTTGCCTCTCCGGTTATACGGGCGTTCCCCAACGCCGCCTTGTCAGACGATAATCCGCTTTGGAAGCAATCGTTCGACCACTCCGCCTCAGCGAAATCTAGCAAGGAAATACTAACGAAACCTCACGCGATTTAACGTGGCAAACAACACACTTCAATGACATTCTGGCCACAGTCGAGCAACTAGAATGCATTTTTGAAGAAAAAGTTCCGAACGGATAAAATAGCGTCCGCCGTCAGACGGGCGCTCCGCGGGTAAACTGGCCAGCCGGCCGGAATCGAACCAGGTAGGAGGGCAGAACTGATTCGATGGTCGCTGGAACGATACCCATGCCTTCCAGGGTCCGGCCTTCGGCGATCGCGGCGTCCGAGACGATCGTGTCGCCCTTGAGCAGCTGCACCTGGTCGTAGGTGAGCATCGGATCGATGAGCGGAACAAGCGACATCAGACGCCCCAAGAGACCGGCGACAGACCAGGGAATGTTGGCGTAGACGCGCTGGCGACGAATGACCTCGAGCATGTAGTCCAGACACGCCTTGAAGGTCAGCACTTCGGCGCCGCCGAGCTCCCAGGTCTTGCCGCGTTCGATCGCTCCATCGACATCGCGGGCAAACGCTTCCGCGACATCGACAACATAGACCGGTTGGAATTTGGTTTCGCCGCCGCCAATCAGCGGAAGGAAAGGCGAGAATCGCGCCATATCCGCAAATTTGTTGAAGAATTCGTCTTCCGGTCCGAAAATCACCGAGGGACGCATGATCGTTGTTTCCGGCAGAATTTCGCGGATCGCCTGTTCGGCGAGACCCTTGGTGCGGGCGTATTCGGACTCGCTCTCGGGATCGGCGCCAATCGCCGACATGTGGGTCAGCGGCACGCCGACGGCGCGACAGGCCTCGGCGATTGCCCTGGCGCCAAAGTCCTGGACGCTGTCGAAGGTGTTGGCGCCCTTCGGAAACAGGATACCAACGAGATTGACGACATGGTCGGACCCGGCGACGGCCCGATCCACGGAAGCGCGGTTGCGCAGATTGGCCTGAACGCCGACGATCTGTCCGACATTGCCGAGAGGCTGAAGAAAGTTTGCAAGGTCAGGGCGGCGAACGGCGACGCGGATATAATATCCCCGGCGGGCGAGCGCCTGGACGAGATGGCGGCCGACGAAACCCGAACCGCCGAATACGGTAACCACTTTCGGAGATTTGCGTGTCATCATGATGCGTACCTGACTTCGAAACGTTGTCTCCGTCATACGGAAATCCGACGCCGAGGTGAAGTCCCGGCAGACCGAATCATCAAATATGTCAGGGGCGGCGGACCATCAATATGCGGCTGGCCGGATCCAGTCCCTCTGGCGCTTCGTCGTAGAACCGGTCGCGCAATTGCTGCGACGCCTGATCGAGCGGCAACTCGACAAATCCACGCCGACGATAAAACGGAGCGTTGAACGCAACGCAGCGGAACGTCGACAGCGCGCAACGGGCTGCGCCATCGCTGCGCGCGCGCCATATATACGCGTCCAGAAGGGCGGAGCCTACGCCCTTGCCCTGATGATCGGGTTGCACCGACAATTCCCGCAGATAAAGGCAGTCGAGCAGGTCGAGAGCGGCCGCAAACCCGATCGGTTGGTCACCTTCGTCGCAGGCGACGAAGACCGGACCACCCGACAGGACAGGCATGAATTCCGCCAGGGGAACGGGCGGATGTTCCGCGATTGCGGCAATTGCCGGATCGGGAACCGTTGCAAACAGACGCGCGGCGGCCTGTTCAATATGATGAAGGAGCGGCGGATCGCCGTCTTGCATTTCCCGTAAGCGGACAGACATGATGGTCGCCCCGACGCATTATCGCAGGATCTAGCAGCCTTCGACGATGACGAGTTCGGCGTCCGCCACACTCTGGCGAATGGCGCGGGCGGCGGTGTATTCGGGCGAATTGTAGCAATCGAGCGCATCCTGCTTCGATGCGAATTCGATGACGACGTTGCGGCCGCGGTTCGGACCTTCCAGATCCTCAAAGGCGCCGCCGCGGGCGAGAAACTTCGCGCCGTAGCGTTCGAAGGCGGGCTTTGCGCCAGCAACGTAATCCTTGTAGCGCTCCGGGTCGCGCACATCGACGCGGGCGATCCAATAGGCTTTGCTCATTGTCGTTTCCTCCAGTTTTTCGTTCAGGCGGACGCGCCATCCATTTCGGCGAGGATAGCGCGGGCGGCGGCGACGGGATCAGGCGACTTGACGATGGGGCGGGCGACCACCAGGTGGCTCGCCCCGTTTTCCAGGGCATCGGCCGGCGTGACCACACGTTTCTGGTCGCCGTGATCGGCGCCTGCGGGACGGATGCCAGGGGTGACGACGGCCATGTCGGGTCCGACGACGCCCCGCACCGTCGCCGCCTCCTGCGCAGAACAGACGACGCCCCCCATACCGGCGTCGCGCGCCTGACCGGCACGCTTACGCACCAGCGTTTGAGGATCGTCGACATAGCCGGCGTTCCTCAGATCGTCCGTGTCCATCGACGTGAGCACCGTGACGCCGAGCAGGCAGAGTTCCGAGCCGCGCGCGGATTCCACCGCAGCGGCCATCGCTTTCGGATAGGCGTGAAGCGTCAGCATCGTGACGTTCATCCGGACGATATTCTCCACGCCCTTCGCCACCGTGTTGTCGATATCGAGGAGCTTCATGTCCAGGAAGACCTTCTTGCCACCAGCAATCAGGTCTCGGGCGAACTCCAGTCCGCCGGCAAAGACGAGCTGGTAGCCAATCTTGTAGAATGCGACTTCGTCACCCAGGGTCTCAACGATCTTCTCCGCCTCACCGACGGTCGGAAGGTCCAGTCCGACGATCAGCCTGTCCCGCACCGGTTGCATTCGCCTCGTCTCCTGTGATGTCGAATCCGCATAACCCGTTTGGCATGCCGGACCTGCGGGTTCAAGCCGGGCGGGTGGTTTTTCGGAAAGCCTGCGCCCGTTCGTAGAGCTGCAGGCAGGTTTTTTCGAGATCGGCGCGATCCTGACCATCCTGCGGCCAGCCGTCCTCGTCGAAGGCGAGGTCGGATTTGCCGATGCAGCACTGGGCGGCTATGACGTCGGCGTCGAGACGACCGAGCATCCGGCGCAACTGATCGGCGACCGGACCCGCCTCTCCTTCGGCTCCGCCAGCCGCAACGAGCCCAACCACACGGTCCCGCCAGGGCAGCGCCGGGCGTTCGCCGGCGCTTGCGCGCGCGGTCCAGGAAATGAGATTGACGAGCAGGGGCGGGACAACGTCGTGAAGCGAGGGGCTCGATATCAGCACGGCGTCGTGATGACGGATCATGTCGCCCAGCCGGGCGGCGATCTGCGGAACCACCGTGGCGTTGGGTCCATCAGTGACCATCGGCAAGGGGTGGTCCAGCGGGGAGACCCGCGTGACTTCCGCCCCGCGCTGGGCGAGCACAAGCTGGGCCGCGTTGGCGAGCCGGTTGGCGGGCGAACCGAAATTCAAGGACCCTGAAAGAACGAGTATGCGCGGCACCATTGATTTGACGCTCCGGCGTCCTTCTGTTCATCAGGCCCGACGATAAATCCACATCTGGGCCGGCGGAATATTCCGGATTTCGACGCCGAAGCGTTCGACGGTATAGCGGCCGCGCCCCGCCGGAACCGGCGAGGTTGGACCGTAGGAGAATTGGATCATCGGCCGACCGTGCGCGATGTGACCGAGACAATCCTCGACCAGCGCGATGCGTTTGCCAACGCTGAAATTCAGAAGCGGCAGGCCGGAAATCACGCAGTCGAACCGGGTGTGGCCAAGTTCGGCCAGCGTCTTGTCGAGATTGAAGGCGTCGCCCTGTATAACCTTGATTTCCGGATGTTCGGTTTCGAGAAGCCGGCAGAAATAATCGGAATATTCGACCGCGACAATGCGTTCCGGCGGCAGGCCGCGCCGCAACAAGGCCCGGGTAACGACGCCGGTGCCCGGACCCAGTTCCAGAACGGGCAGTCCCGAGGCTGCGCTGGCGACGCTAGCCATCCGACGCGCCATGAAGACGGACGTCGGAACAATGGCGCCTACGGATTTCGGCTGGCTGACGAGACCCTTGAAAAAGCGCAGATTACGACTCAGATGCGTGGTCAGATGCCGCGGCAGGTTCGTGTGCTTGCCCAACGCCATCTCCGGTTTCGTATCAGTCGCTGAGCGTGTCGAAGAAATGCCGCATCTTCGAAAAGAAGCCGTGTGATTCCGGATTGTTTTCGTGGGACGAGATCGATTCGAACTCCTCCAGAAGCTCGCGCTGCCTTCGTGTCAGCTTCTGCGGCGTTTCGATCGAAATCTGGATGTACAGATCGCCCATCTGAGATGAGCGAAGCACAGGCATGCCTTTGGATTTAAGCCGGAACTGGCGGCCGGTCTGCGTGCCTTCGGGCACTTTGACCCGGGTCTTCGCGCCATCCAGCGTGACCACATCGAACTGTCCGCCGAGGGCGGCCGTCGTCATGGAAACCGGAACGTTGCAATAGAGATCCGCGCCGTCGCGCTGGAAGAACTGGTGCGGCTTGACCGACAGAAAAATGTAGAGGTCGCCGGTCGGACCGCTGCGCAAGCCGGCTTCGCCTTCGCCGGCCAGGCGGATGCGCGTGCCGTCTTCGATACCCGCCGGAATGTTGACAGACAGGCTGCGTTCTTCGGTGACGCGACCCTGGCCCGAACATTTCTGGCACGGGTCGGCAATGGTTTCGCCGCGGCCGTGACAGGTCGGGCATGTGCGCTCGACCGAGAAGAACCCTTGAGACGCGCGAACCCGGCCGGAGCCACCGCATGTGGCGCAGGTGGTCGGGCTCGAACCGGGCTTGGCGCCGCTACCAGAGCACTCGTCGCACTGTATGGAGGTCGGAACGCGGATCTGCGCGGTCTTGCCTGTGAAAGCCTCCTCGAGGGTGATCTCCATGTTGTAGCGCAGATCGCCGCCGCGCTCGCGCCCGCCGGACGAACGACGCTGGCGACCGCCACCCATCATCTCGCCGAAAATATCCTCGAAGATATCCGAGAAACCGCCGCCTCCACCGCCAAAGCCGCCGTTGAAGCCTCCGCCTCCGCCGCCTTCGAACGCGGCGTGACCAAACTGATCGTAGGCCGCGCGCTTCTGCGGATCCTTCAGCGTCTCGTAAGCCTCGTTGACTTCCTTGAAACGGCGTTCAGCGTCTGCATCGTCCGGATTCTTGTCCGGATGGAACTTCATCGCCAGGCGCCGGAAGGCGCTCTTCAGATCCTTGTCCGTTGCGCTGCGCGAGACGCCAAGCGTTTCGTAAAAATCCGCCTTAGCCATTCACGTGCTCCGCAGACAAATTCTCGTTCATTTTCCGTTTGCCATCGCGTTCCGGAAGACCGTCGAATACGGTCCGGTTGAATGGGGTTCTATTCATCCTGACCAATTTCGTACAGTTCGTTATCCAAGTAAATAATCAACTGTAGCCTGGGGAACACTATTGCTCCCCCGACAACAGAAAAACCGGCGCGAATGGTCCAAGCCAATCGCGCCGGTATTATGATGATCAGGCCGACTTCTTCTCGTCGTCGTCGTCGATTTCCTCGAAATCGGCGTCGACGACGTCATCGTCGGAAGCCTCATCGCGGGCGGCGTCGGCGGCTGCGTCAGTTTCGGCGGTTTCCGCCTGCTGCTGCTCATACATCGCCTGACCGAGTTTCATCGACACCTCGGCGAGAGTCTGGGTCTTGGCCTTGATGTCTTCGCCATCGGCTTCTTCGGCCGCGACTGCGGTCTTGAGCGCCTCCAGGGCGTCCTCGATCGACTTGCGGTCTTCGTCGCCGACCTTGTCGCCGTAATCAGCCAGCGATTTCTCTGTCGAATGAATCAGGCTTTCAGCCTGGTTCTTCGCCTCGACGGCTTCACGGCGGGCCTTGTCGGTCGCGGCGTTGGTTTCGGCGTCCTTGACCATCTGTTCGATGTCGTCGTCGGACAGGCCGCCAGACGCCTGAATGCGGATCTGCTGCTCCTTGCCGGTGCCCTTGTCCTTGGCCGAGACGTTGACGATGCCGTTGGCGTCGATGTCGAACGTGACCTCGATCTGCGGCACGCCGCGCGGCGCTGGCGGAAGACCAACCAGATCGAACTGACCGAGCATCTTGTTGTCGGCGGCCATTTCGCGTTCACCCTGGAAGACCCGGATCGTCACCGCGTTCTGATTGTCTTCAGCGGTGGAGAAGGTCTGGGACTTCTTTGTCGGGATCGTGGTGTTGCGATCGATCAGACGGGTGAAGACACCGCCGAGCGTTTCGATACCCAGCGACAACGGCGTTACGTCGAGCAGCAGAACGTCCTTGACGTCGCCCTGCAGAACGCCGGCCTGAATTGCAGCGCCCATGGCCACGACCTCGTCCGGATTCACACCCTTGTGCGGCTCCTTGCCGAAGAACTGCTTCACCGTTTCCTGGACCTTCGGCATGCGGGTCATGCCGCCGACCAGAACGACTTCGTCGATTTCAGCGGGCTGGATGCCTGCATCCTTGAGGGCCGCCTTGCACGGCGCGACCGTGCGCTGAACCAGATCGTCCACGAGGCTTTCGAACTTGGCCCGCGACAGCTTCATCGTCAGGTGCTTCGGACCGGTCTGGTCCGCAGTGATGAAGGGCAGGTTGATTTCGGTCTGCGAGGAGGACGACAGTTCGATCTTGGCCTTTTCCGCAGCCTCCTTGAGGCGCTGCAGGGCAAGCTTGTCGCCGGTCAGGTCGACGCCCTGGTCCTTTTTGAATTCCTTGGCGAGATATTCGACCAGACGCATGTCGAAATCCTCGCCGCCGAGGAAGGTGTCGCCATTGGTCGACTTGACCTCGAAGACGCCGTCGCCGATCTCGAGGATCGATATGTCGAAGGTGCCGCCGCCAAGGTCGTAAACGGCGATGGTCTTGCCGTCTTTCTTGTCGAGGCCATAGGCGAGCGCCGCTGCGGTCGGCTCGTTGATGATGCGCAGAACTTCGAGGCCTGCGATCTTGCCGGCGTCCTTGGTGGCCTGACGCTGGGCGTCGTTAAAGTAGGCCGGGACCGTGATGACGGCCTTCTCGATCGACTCGCCAAGATAGGATTCGGCTGTTTCCTTCATCTTCTGAAGGATCATCGCAGAAATCTGCGACGGCGAATAGCTTTCGCCGTTGGCTTCGACCCATGCGTCGCCATTGTCGGCCTTGACGATTTTGTAGGGAACGAGGTCCTTGTCCTTCTCGACCATCTTGTCGTCGTAGCGGCGGCCGATGAGGCGCTTGACAGCGAACAGGGTGTTTTCCGGATTGGTGACGGCCTGCCGCTTGGCGGGCTGACCTGTCAGACGTTCTCCGTCTTCACTGAAAGCGACCATGGACGGCGTGGTGCGCGCGCCCTCCGCGTTTTCGATGACTTTCGCGTCTGATCCATCCATGACGGCGACGCAGGAATTTGTCGTTCCCAGATCGATACCGATTACTTTTGCCATGTTTCATACTCCTTGAAGCGAACCGCCCGGACCCGTTGAGGCATTCCGATTGGCAGTCCCTAGCATAGTCTCTAATTCCCCCGGCGCGTGCGCATGCGCCAGTGTTGCTGCGTATATAAGAAAGCCGTTTTCGGACTGCAAGACGGATTCAGAATTCGGTCGAAGCCCGAATATGTCGCCGCGAGTAGCATTGTGCCCGGTTGCATGCAATAGCCGGAGACGCACGCTGTGCCGGAAGGCGCAACGCAACCGCTCCACGGGACCGACCGTAACCGTCAAATTGTCAGAAGCGGTAGCCTATACGCGCGCCGACGGATTCGAGACCCGGATTGGTGTAGGCCAGATTGGCGTTGGAAAAGTGATTGTAGAAAATTTCCATCGTCACAGTCGACGTGATGTCGTAACCCAAGCTCGCCTGGAGATGGAACAAATACTCCGAACCGAGATCCTTGGTGACGCCGTTCGCGCTCGTGGTGATCTGCGAACTGACCCAGGCGCCGCCGCCGCTGAATCCGATATAGAGTTTCGGCGTGAAATAGGCCTGCCAGTTCAAACCGGCGTAGACGGCGTGAATGGCGTCGTCAGAGATGGCGATATCCGTGCCGAGATACACCCTCGGCGATCCGATGAAGGACAGCGCATCGAACGTCGGCGCCAGAATTTCCGCATTGACGACGCCGCCGCTGAAATCGCTCGGCGTGGCCGGACCCCAATCGTAGACGCCGCCGCCGAGGCGAACTTCCCAATAGTCGGAATTCTTGCCGAAGACGATGCCGCGATGAATGAGCTCGTCAGCCGGAGCCGGTTCGCTCGACAGCGTAATGTCGGCCGCACTGGCGCTGGCGGCAAGCATTAGAAAACCTGCCACACCCAAGAAGAGCCGGTGAAATGGCCGCATGTTTTGGATGTCCCCTAACCTGATTAACGATTCTTAACAGAACGCGGCCCGGCTGATAATTCAAGGGGTTTGTAGAAAAGCGATCGCAAAGAAAAATATGTGTTGTATTTCGGCATCAGTTGCAGCGGAATTTCGTCCGCCAAACAGGCTTTCTGCACTTAAATCGACTGAATACATGCAGTTTCAACATTTTTTACTCGCCGAGAAGAATTTCGAGCAAGGTTGTCTGACCGCCGCCAGCAGCTTTGCCGCCGCCAACGGTAGCTGGCGGAAGCCTGCGATTCGTCGATGCCGTCTGTTCGGTCGAAATCCCGGGGGAGGAATAATCTTCTCCCGACCGCACAGCCGGCGTCGCGACCGAACCACCGTCCGACACGCTGTAGCCTACAGGCAGGCGAGCCATTGCGACGCCTTCATGCGCAGCGGTCATGAAACCGCGCCAGGCCTCGGCCGGCATCGTGCCGCCGGTGACTTTTTTGGTGGGCGTTCCGTCGTCATTGCCGAACCAGACGCCAGTCGTCAGGTTGGCCGTGTAGCCGACAAAGAGCGCGTCGCGGAAGGACTGCGTCGTCCCGGTTTTGCCGGCGGCGTCGCGCCGCCCGAGCGCCGCCCGGCGACCGGTGCCCTCGCTGACGACGCGCATCAGCATGGAATTCATCATGCCGGCGACCTGCGGCCGCAAAACCCGCGGGGGATTGTCATAGGTGTTTTCGTACAGCACCTTGCCCGACGCCGTGCGCACCCGCCTAATGATGTGCGGCGTCGCCTTGTAGCCGCCATTCATGAAAGGCGCATAGGCGGCCGTCAGTTCGGTGAGCGTCACCTCCGACGTGCCGAGCGCAATCGAGGCGTTGGCTTCCAGTCTGGACTCGATGCCCATTCGATGCGCGGTCTTGACGACGTGACGCGGCCCCGCCTCCATGACAAGCTGCGCGGCGATGGTGTTCAACGATTTTGTCAGCGCTTCGGACAAGGTCACAGGACCGCGATACTCGTCGTCATAGTTGGACGGCGTCCATTTGCCGATCCTGACCGGCGTATCGTTGCGCACGGTCTCTGGCGTGCGACCCATTTCCATGGCGGCGACGTAGACGAACGGCTTGAACGCCGAGCCCGGCTGCCTTTTGGCCGTGGAGGCGCGGTTGAACTGGCTCACCGTATAGTCGAAACCGCCGATCAGGGCGCGGATGGCGCCGGATCCGTCGATCGAAACCAGCGCGCCTTGCGCAACGTTCTTTGCTTCGCCTTCGCGGGCGATCGCTTCCTGAATGACTGCTTCGCCATGTCGCTGCAGACGGTGGTCGATGGTGGTGTCGACGATCAGATCCTGATCGATCTTGCCGTCGAGGATATCCTCGAGCCGGTCCATGACCAGGTCGGCGGCGTAGTTTTCCGAACCGCTCCAGTAGCTGCGCGCGCGGGTCGGCGCCTGGGTCATGGCGGTGGTGATTTCGCGGTCGGTGACGAAATCCTCCTCCCGCATGGCTTCCAGCACAAGCTGGGCACGGGCTTCCGCTGCGTCCGGGTCACGCGCCGGCGACAAACGCGACGGCGCCTTGAGCAGGCCGGCAAGCAGCGCCGCCTGGGCGAGATTGACGTCACGGGCGGATTTCTTGAAATAACGCCGGGACGCGGCCTCGACGCCGTAGGCGCCAGAGCCGAAATAAACCCGGTTAAGGTACATTTCGAGAATCTGGTCCTTGGTGAATTTTTGCTCCAGCCAGAAGGCGAGCATGACCTCCTGCGCCTTGCGCTCGATTGTGCGCTCCGGCGACAGGAAAAGGTTCTTGGCTAGCTGCTGCGTGAGCGTGGAGCCGCCCTGTACCATGCCCCCCGCCATCAGATTGCTGACCATCGCGCGGGCGAGGCCGATCGGATCGACCCCGAAATGCGAATAGAACCGGCGATCCTCGATGGCGATGACGGCCTGGGGGATATAAGGAGACATGCTGGCGAGCGTCAGCGCCTCGCCGCCGGTAGCGCCGCGATTTGCGAGTGTGCCGCCGTCTGTTGAAAGGATCTTGACGTTTGGCGGACGTTCCGGCACGGCCCATGTGGTCGCGCTCGGCATTTTTGCCGCGTAATAGGCCATCAGACCGGCAAGACCGATCGCCCCCCAAAGACCGATGACGAAACCCCAATAGAGGCTGCGTCGCGCCGCAACCGCGAGAAACCTGCGCAGCGCGCCGGATCGCTTGGCGCCCGCTGACTTCTTTGCGCCGCGTTTCGCGCGCCCGGACTTGCCGGACCGGCCAACCCTGTCCTTTGCGTTGGCCCTGAGATCGGACTTCCGGCCGGACTTGTCCAGCACAGGATCGATCTTCTTGCGGGTCTTTTTGTTTCTGGCCATGAATCCATCAAGGGTTTTGCAGTGCAGTCGACCCTAATTGCGGTTTTTTAAGGCGTCGTTAATCCTGACGAACGTCTGGCTTGCCGCACGCTGTTATCTTAACGCTCTGTCATTGCGTCGGAGTTAACGCTTGACCGACGCGAAGGAGGCGACTGTCGGATGGCCAAGAGAGGCGGACATTCCCCGAAGGAAGGGGCCGGTGAACCCTATATTCACCTGGAGGCCGGAAGGGTCGGATGGGTCGACTACCTGAAAGGGTTCTCGATCCTTTTGGTCGTGATGATGCATTGCGTGCTCGGCGTGGAGGGAGCAATGGGGTCAGAGGGATGGATGCATGTGTTCGTGCAGACGGCGCAGCCATTCCGCATGCCTGCCTTCTTCATGGTCGCCGGGCTCTTCCTGATGCGCTCGATTGACCGGCCGCTCGACCGGTATATCGATTCGAAAGTTGTCCACTTCGCCTATTTCTACCTCCTGTGGCTGACGATCCAGTTTGCGTTCAAGGCGCCCGGCATGGCGATGGAAGGCGGATTGGCGGCGCCGCTGATCGCCTGGCTGACGGCGCTTGTCCAACCCTTCGGCACGTTGTGGTTCATTTATATCCTGCCGATCTTCTTCCTCGTGACGCGGGCCGTGCGCCGGTTGCCGGCGGCGGCCGTCGCGATCGCCGCGCTTATCCTGCAGATGCTTCCGGTCCATACCGGCCTCGTCGTGATCGACGAATTCGCCAGCTACTATGTCTGGTTCTTTATCGGATACGCGTATTCCGACCACATCTTCCGGTTCGCGGATCTCATGAGAACGCGACTGCCCGCATCGCTTGCTTTCAGCGCGATTGCTCTCGCCACAATCTGGTCTTTCACCGAATGGACGCCGTGGAACGGTATCGCGGCGTCGCAGTGGCCCGGCATATCGTTCGTGCTTGGTCTCGCAGGCGCAGCGGCGCTGATCGCGATTTGCGCAGCGCTAGACCGTCACCGCATGGCGCGCGCTATCCGCTGGTGCGGCGCGCATTCGATCGTTATCTATCTGGCGTTCTTCCTGCCGATGGCGGCAAGCCGGGTCATCCTCGTCAAATCCGGACTGATCGACGACGTGGGCGCCGTATCCTTGCTGGTCTGGATCGCGGCGGTCGTCGGCCCGGCCGCCCTGTTCCTGCTGGTTGAGAGGACAGGTTACGGCCGTTTCCTGTTCGAGCGGCCCGGTTGGGCGCGGCTTACGCCTTCGGCGCGGCAAGCGCGTCCATGATGCGAATCCAGGACCGGATGCCCTTGTGGTACGATTTCACGTCGTATTTTTCATTGGGCGAGTGGATGCAATCATCCTCCAGCGCGAAACCGACCAGAAGCGACTGCATGCCAAGCATCGACTGGAAGAATCCGACGACGGGGATAGAGCCGCCCATGCCGACGAAAGCGGCGGGCTTTCCCCATTCCTCGGTCAAGGCCTTGCCGGCGCTCGCCAGTTCGTCTGACTCGTAGGGCAGATGAATGGCGCCTGACGTTCCATGCGCCTTGAATTCGACGGAGCAATCTTCCGGTATGCGGGAGGAGACGAATTCCCGGAAGGCGGCGCGCACGGCATGCGGATCCTGTTCGCCGACAAGGCGGAACGAGATCTTCGCCGAAGCTTCCGCCGGGATAACCGTCTTGAAGCCAGGCGCCGTGTAACCGCCCCAGACGCCGTTGATCTCGGCGGTCGGCCGGGCCCAGGTGAGCTCCAGCACCGAACGGCCGTCTTCACCGGACGGTTTGGAGAGACCCACCTCGCTCAAAAAGGACTCCGCCGAGCGCCCGAGGCCATCCCACATCGCCTTGATGTCGTCCGGCGTTTCGCTGACCCCGTCATAGAAGCCGGGAATCGTCACCCGGCCGGTCTCGTCATGCATCTCGCCGAGTATCCGGGTCAGAATATGGATGGGATTGGCGGCCGCGCCGCCATAGTGGCCGGAATGCAGATCGCGGCTGGCGGCATGAATCGTAATCTCCTCGCCGGTGAGGCCGCGCAGGCTGACGGAAATCGCCGGCGTCTGTGCGTCCCACATGCCGGTGTCGCAAACGAGCGCCAGATCAGCTTTCAGTTCATCGCTGTTGGCCTCAAGAAACGGAATGAGCGACGGCGACCCGCTTTCCTCCTCGCCCTCGAACAGTATCGAGACGTTCAGCGGCAGGTCGCCGCGCGTCTCTTTCCAGACTCGGCAGGCCTCGACAAAGGTGAGAAGCTGGCCCTTGTCGTCGCTGGTTCCGCGGCCAGTGATAATCTTGCGGCCGTCCGGCGTTTCCGAAATGGTCGGCTCGAACGGATCGGTGCTCCACAGTTCGAGAGGGTCGACCGGCTGCACGTCGTAGTGGCCGTAAAACAGTACATGCGGCGCAGCGGCGTCGGCGCCGGCATGATGGGCGACGACCATTGGATGACCGTCGGTCTTTCTCACTGAAGCCTCGAAACCGATTTCCAACAGGCTTTCGACCAGCCATTCCGCAGCCTTTTCGCAATCGCCGGCGTGGGACTTGTCGGTTGAAATGGAGGGAATGCGAACCAGGTCTTTCAGGCGCCCGAGACTCGCCTCCAGACTGGCGTCGGCTGCTGAGAGAACGTCTTCGAGATCGGCCATGGCTGCTATGCTCCTTTGAAACGCCGGGACCATAGGCCTTGCCGGTCGACGAATACAAGCGGCGATGATCGCATTTTCCGGGAGGCGGATAAAAAAAATGCCACCGTGACTGGAGGGGGATGTCACGGTGGCGTTGGGGATGCAGGCGGCGACCCGGAGAGGGGGGATGAGGTCACCGCCCTATGTCTGACGCGGCGGGGGACATGCCTCTCGCCAGACATCGGCATTATCTAATTGCCGGTTCCTGATATTTGTGGAGACAAATGTGGCAATTCAAGGACACAATTGCCGCCGCAAGCCCGCAGGAACGCCGCGAACAGCGATTTCAACGCCGTCGCGATCACGCGAATCCCGGGCGGTGGTCCGAAACTGAATATCCAGGCTCGATAGAAACTATCTGCACGATGAATATTTGCCTGTTTCGGTCCGGATTCGGCAATGCGACAAGTTGTCATTAGAATCAAAGGCTAAGCCGCATCATCACCCGAACGGGTGAGCGCGGCGAGAATCCTGGCGCAACTCGAAAGCCAAGAACCGGCCATTTTGGCGCGGTTCAGCAACCCTGACGGTAACCGCCCCGAATCGATCAAAAAATATTTTTGAAATCTGAGTTGGCAGCACGGGATTCCTGCATCGAACTGTCAAATGAGTTGGGAAAATCGACCGCCGCGCCTGATTCTTCGCCGCATTTTGCACGACCCTCAGCGGCGCGCGCGCTCCTGTTGGCAGAATTGAGGCTTGCGGGCGAACCAATGGCATGGACGCGGTATCGCGGCTGGGGTATCCATTCCGCCATGAACAAGAATGATCATCTCTTCCTGGTCGACGGGTCGGGCTACATTTTCCGGGCCTTCCACGCCCTGCCCCCTTTGACCCGCAAATCCGACGGCCTGCCGGTGGGCGCCGTCGCCGGCTTCTGCAACATGCTGTGGAAACTTCTCGCAGACGCGCGAGACACGTCCGTCGGGGTCACGCCCACCCATCTGGCGGTGATCTTCGACTATTCCTCCAAGACCTTCCGCAAGGAACTCTATCCCGACTACAAGGCCAACCGGTCAGAGCCGCCGGAAGACCTCGTTCCGCAGTTCGGCCTGATTCGCGAGGCGACAAAGGCCTTCGACCTGCCCTGCATCGAGATGGAAGGCTTCGAGGCCGACGATCTGATCGCCACCTATGCGCGGCTCGCCGAGGAAGCCGGCGCCGACACCACGATCATCTCTTCCGACAAGGACCTGATGCAGCTCGTGACCCCGCATGTGTCGATGTACGACAGCATGAAGGACCGGCAGATTGGCCGTGAGGAGGTCATCGAAAAATGGGGCGTGCCGCCGGAAAAGATGATCGACCTGCAGTCCCTGACCGGCGATTCCACCGACAATGTTCCGGGCGTGCCTGGAATCGGGCCAAAAACGGCGGCCCAGCTTCTGGAAGAGTACGGAGATCTCGACACGCTGCTGGCGCGGGCGGAGGAGATCAAGCAGAACAAGCGACGCGAGAACATCATCGCATTCGCCGACCAGGCGCGTCTGTCGCGCGAACTCGTGACGCTCAAGATCGATACGCCGGTTGAGGACGATCTGGACAGTTTCAAACTGGAGCCACAGAACGGTCCGAAACTGGTCGCGTTCCTGAAGGCCATGGAATTCACGACGCTGACCCGTCGCGTTGCGGAGGCGACCGGCGCCGAAGTCTCGGACATCGATCCGGCCACCGTCGCGGTCGCGTGGGGCGCCGCGGCGCGTGGACCGGATCTCGACGAGGGCGACGCCGCAACGCCGGAGGCTTCGACCGCCGGCGACTCTGAAGAAGGACAATGGACGCCGAAGGCCCTCGCCAAGGCGCGGGCCGAGCAGGCCGCGAGCGCCAAGATCGATCATTCCTCCTATCAGTGCCTCCGTGACGTCGAGGCGCTGGACGCCTTCATCGCCGCCGCCCGGGAAACCGGCGTGGTCGCCTTTGATACGGAAACGACCTCTCTCGACCCGATGCAGGCCGAATTGGTCGGCTTTTCACTTGCCTATCAGCCACAGGACGGCAAGGCGGCGGCAAGCGGGCCGATACAGGCCGCCTATACGCCGCTGATCCACAAGGCGGGCGCCGACGATCTGCTGGGCGGCGGTCTCGTGGAAAACCAGATCCCGGTCGATGAAGCGCTGACGCGGCTGAGAACGCTGCTGGAAGACCCGTCCATCCTCAAGATCGCGCAGAACATGAAATATGACTGGCTGATCATGAAGCGCCACGGCGTCGAAATCGTGAGCTTCGACGACACGATGCTGATCTCCTACGCCATCGACGCCGGCGTCGGCGGCCAGGGCATGGACGCCCTGTCGGAACGCTGGCTCGGCCACAAGCCGATTCCCTACAAGGAGGTCGCCGGAAGCGGACGCTCCGCCGTCACTTTCGATTTCGTCGATATCGAAAAGGCCACGGCCTATGCGGCCGAGGACGCCGACGTCACGCTGCGTCTCTGGCAGGCTTTGAAACCGCGTCTTGCGGCCGACGGCCTTGTCAGCGTCTACGAACGGCTGGAGCGTCCGATGGTGGCGACCCTTGCCAATATGGAAATGCGCGGCGTCAGCGTCGACCGGCAGATCCTGTCTCGATTGTCGGGCGATTTCGCGCAAGGCGCCGCAGCCCTCGAGGACGAGATCCAGACGCTCGCCGGCGAAAAATTCAACGTCGGATCGCCGCGCCAGCTCGGCGAGATCCTGTTCGGCAAGATGGGGTTACCGGGCGGTACGAAAACCCGCTCCGGCCAATGGTCGACCACGGCGCAGAAATTGGAAGAACTGGCGGCGGAAGGGCTCGAACTTCCCGGCAAGATCGTCGAATGGCGCCAGCTCACAAAGCTCAAGTCCACCTACACGGACGCGCTTCCGGGCTTCATCAACCCCGAGACCGACCGGGTGCACACTTCCTATGCGCTCGCCTCGACGACGACCGGCCGGCTCTCCTCATCCGAACCGAACCTGCAGAACATTCCGGTGCGCACCGCCGAGGGCCGCAAGATCCGCACCGCCTTCATTTCACAGCCGGGCTATAAACTGGTGTCGGCCGACTATTCGCAGATCGAATTGCGGGTGCTCGCCCATGTCGCCGACATTGAGGCGCTGAAAAAGGCCTTCGAAGAGGGTCTGGACATTCACGCCATGACCGCGTCGGAAATGTTCGGCGTGCCGGTCAAGGACATGCCTTCGGAAATCCGCCGCCGCGCCAAGGCGATCAATTTCGGCATCATCTATGGTATTTCCGCCTTCGGTCTCGCCAACCAGCTCTCCATTCCCCGTTCGGAGGCAAGCGAATACATCAAGACCTATTTCGAGCGCTTCCCGGGCATCCGAGACTATATGGACTCGACCAAGGCTTTCGCCCGCGAGCACGGCTATGTGGAGACGATCTTTGGCCGGCGCGCGCACTATCCGGAGATCAAGTCATCCAATCCGCAGGTCCGGTCATTCAACGAGCGCGCCGCCATAAACGCGCCGATCCAGGGCTCGGCCGCCGATATCATCCGGCGCGCGATGATCCGCATGGACGAAGCGCTGGACGAAGCGAATCTGACGGGAAGCATGCTTCTGCAGGTGCATGACGAACTGATCTTCGAAGCGCCGGACGACGAGGTCGACGCAACGATCCGGGTCGCGACCGACATCATGGAGAACGCCGCGATGCCGGCGGTGGCGATGAAGATTCCGCTGAAGGTCGACGCCCGCGCCGCCTCCAACTGGGACGAGGCGCATTAAGGCGAGCCGCAACCCCGCAGCAACGTGATTTCTACCAGTACGCTTCCAGCGGCCTGAATTTGTCGCGTTCCCACTGGCCGAACCTTCGATACTCTCGCGATGCCGAAATCCCTCTGGCGCTTTTATAAATCTGATCTTCATGTGGATCGCCATGCTTGTTATCGGATACATTGCCGAGGACGCCGTCAAAACCTCACCCTCGTAATCGCCGCCTCAACGCGGCCGGGTCATCCGGTCGATCGCATAAGTAAGCTGGTATAGGGCGACAGCCACCAGCACCGAGACGAGCGCGACGGTCCAGATCATCCCGTAATCGAGATAGCCGCGCGACTGGTTGAGCAGATTGCCGAGGCCTCTGCCCGTCGCCAGCCATTCGGCGATCATGACGCCGAGCAGCGCCTTGGGCATGGCGAGCCTTGCGGCGACGAACAGCCAGTTGCGGCTTGCAGGAATGGCGACCAGCCACAGCTTCTTGACGGTGTTCGCGCCATAGGCGTCGACCAGATCGAAGGCCGCGCGCGGTATCAGCGCAAAACCCTGCGCCAGCACCACAAAGGCGGCGAAGAAGGTCACAGACACCGTTATGACAAGCGTCACGGCGACGCCGCGACCGAAGATGAGCACAGCGAGCGGGGTGAGCGCAACGAGCGGCATCGTCTGGGTGATGAGCGCGAAAGGCAGGAGCGCGTTCATGATGGTGGGGGCGGCGAAGGCGATCAAGGCCAGAACGAAGGCGATGGCGAGACCCAGGAACATACCGCCGATGGTCATTGGAATGGTTTCGGCGAGCGCCGCCAGCAGTTTCTGTTGCGCGACGGCGCTGGCGTTGGAGAAGAACAGGTAATCGACGACGCCGAGCGGCGTCTTGGCGATGATCGGCGAAAGCTGGCTGATTTCGAGCAGCGCCTGCCAGACGAGAAACGGAAAGGCGATCGCCGCGATCGTCATTGCGATCGACCGCAAACGGCTTTCTGCATCGCCCGCCTGCGGCGGCTCCGGGGCCATGGTCACGCCTCGGTTGACGCCCGTTGTCATGCGCGCGACGAGCGCCGCAAGGCCATAGCCGACGCCGGCGATCGCCGTGGCGGTGAGGCCGATGCCCCATAGCCTGTCAGGCTCGGCGCGGCCGAGTGATCCCAGAAGATAGGTGCCGAGACCCCAGCGCGCGCCGCTGCCGAATTCCGCCAGGATTGCGCCGAGCACGGCCGCCGGCGCCGCAACCTGGAACCCGCTCATCATCGCGGGCACGGCGGCGCGCAGCCGCACCATGCGAAGCGCGCGGAACCGGCCGCCGCCATAGGCGGAAATCAGATCGGTGGTTCGCGGATCGACGTCGTTCAGCCCCGATAGCGTCGCGGTCATGGTCGGGAAATAGACGAGCAGCGCCGCCAGAGTGATGCGCGCGACCTCTCCGTCCAGCGCGATGACGAGGACCGGAACAAGCGCGATAGGCGGCACAGCGAAAATCGCGATATTGACGCCGCGCATGAGCCGCTCGGAAAAGGGCCACAGGCAAAAACAGATAACCGCAAGGATCGCGATTGCGTTTCCAATGACGAAACCCGCCGCTGATGTGCGCAAGGTCGCCAGCACATGCGGCCAGTAATCCGCCCGATCGACAAAGATGCGCGCCAGGATCGCCGACGGCGCCGGCAACGTGCCGCCGGCGACGAGCTGGAGCCGTCCGGCGATCTCCCAGATAACAATGAGGGCTACGAGCAGGACCAGAGTCGCCACGCGGTTTCCGGAATCGTTCATGAATCGGCGCCGTCCGCAGAATGATCGAGATACGAACCGATCTCGTCACACAATTCATGGAACTCCGGCGCGCGGTGAAGATCAGCCGGGCGCGGCCGCTCGAACGGAACCGTGACATCGGCGACGATCCGGGCCGGCCGCTGCGAGAGCACCACCACGCGGTCTGCGAGATAGACCGGCCGGGTCTGGGTTGCGGGACTTGGCATAGAAAACGGCCTCGCCAAATATCTCCACATCCTCCTGTCGCGCATCCGGCCGGGCGTGCGTCTGATTTCGGAAAACGCGGCGACCTGGCCGGAAGAACTGGCTTCGACCGGGCCGAACGACACGCTGATTGTCCTCGCGGTGCGACCCTAACAGCCACAGATTTCGACCATGCTGACCTTTGCGCGCACGACGCGGCTGCGGTCGATCGCGATCACCGACCCGACCAACGCCGGCAAAGCGCAGCGCAAGGGCGCGCTGGTGCTCAATTGTCACGTCTCCACTCCCTGGGACGAGATGACCGAGACGAGCATATTGAGCATGGCGCAGCTGCTTGCGGCGGCGGCGGCCGGCAGGCTTGGCGACAAGGCGCATATCCGCCGCAACCTCATTGCCGATCTCGCCGAGGAGTTCGAGGACGGAGACGATACCTGATTCCGGCTAGACGGGTTCGCTGGCCTCGAGCTTGCTTCCGATCTCTTCGGCGACGCCGTCATAGACCAGCGTCTGGTGGCTCGCGACCGGATCGCCTTCGATCAGCCCCAGCACCGAACGGGCGAGATCCCGGCCGGCTTCGCGAAAATCCTCGCCGATGACGTGGATCGCCGGTCGGAACCATCGAAGATAGGTGAAGGACGACTGTTTCGAGACGATCGACAGGTCCTTGCCGATCGCCAGACCCGCCTTTTCCGCACCGACGCAGATGCCGATCGCCGTGGCAGCGCTTCCGCTGACGATCCCGTCCGGACGACCGGCCGACGTCATCAGCCGGTAAACCGCGCTTTCGATTTCCTCGATGCGGTCATCGACCGTCACGTCATTGATGGCGACGGTTTCAAGACCGTGGGCCGCGACACCGGCCTGAAACCCCGACCGCATATGCCGGGAATAGGTCTGGTTGTCGGGTGGTCCGAGCAGGGCGAGTCGCCGGCAGCCAAGACCCGCCAGGATATCGACGGCTTCGCGCGCAAAGGCGCAGTTGTCGAAATCATGATACGCGTGCTCGACCTCCATGTCAGTCCGGCCATGCGTGGCGAACGGCATGTTGTTTTGCGCCAGATAGCGCACGCGTGGATCGTCAGGCTGGGTGCGCGACAGGATGACGCCGTCAGCGGATCCGGTCTCTACAACGTAGCGCACCGGCCCCATGCGGTCTCCCGGATCGCCATAGGGCGTGACCACGAGGTGGTATTGCGTTCGGGCGAGAACCTCGGAAATGCCCCGCACCATGTTGGAGGTCAGGCCGGTGATTTCATCCTCGGTGTCCAAAATAAGGCTGATGACATTGGTTTTGCCGGTGCGCAGGCGCACGCCGGCGCGATTGGGCAGGTAGCCGATCTGGTCCGCCACAGTCCGCACCCGATGTTTGGTGTCTTCGCCGATATCCGGCGCATTCTTCAGCGCTTTCGACACGGTGGTCACGCCGAGGCCAGTCAGATAGGCGATCGTCTTCAGCGTTGGCCGCTGGCCGCCGAGACGGTCAGCCGAACGGGCCGGGCTTCCGGGACGCGCTGACTTGACCATGACCGAGATACCCTCCAGGCGATTGACCGGCGTGAACGAAGTGGGAAAAAAGACTGGGTCGTCAGCCGGTCCGGGCGCATATTACTAAAACGTTGCAGGAAAAAAGCAAGTCCGCCCGCCCGCGCGGCGCAGGATAGCGACACCCACAATCCGCTTTGACGCTCAAATTCACCCTGCGCCGGATCACTGTAAGGGTCTGTTTTTCTTATAATCTCGGCGTTTCATGAAATTTCTGTTTGCACTCAACGGTTGTTTTCGGTTAAGCCGAAAACGCCTGCGTGGCGTCGTTCAGACCCGCATTGAATCGATTTGAACGGCGCTATTGCAAATTGAAATCTTTTCTTCTAACGTTTTTACTGCAACGTTGCAGATTGGGAGGACAACTATGCGTTTTCATACTCGACTTCTCGCTTTGGCGGCTACAGTGGCGATGCCGCTCGGCGCGGCTCAGGCGACAGACCTCGAAGTGACACATTGGTGGACATCAGGCGGTGAAGCCGCTGCGGTCGCCGAATTCGCCAAGGCTTTCGACGCCACCGGAAACAAATGGGTCGACGGCGCGATCGCCGGCGGCGGCGGCACGGCGCGTCCCGTCATGATCAGCCGCATCACCGGCGGCGATCCGATGGGCGCCACGCAGTTCAACCATGGTCGCCAGGCCGAAGAACTCATCGAGGCCGGACTGTTCGTCGATCTGACGGAGCTCGCTGAAAAGGAAAACTGGAAGGACGTCGTCAACCCGCCGTCGCTGCTCGACAGCTGCACGCTCGACGGGCGCATCTATTGCGTGCCGGTCAATATCCATTCCCCGCAGTGGCTTTGGCTCTCTCACAAGGCGTTTGAAGACGCCGGCGTTCCGGTTCCCACGAACTGGGACGAATACGTAGCCGCCGTCCCCGCTCTCGTTGAAGCCGGCAAGGTGCCGCTGGCGCTCGGCAACCAGCCCTGGCAGTCCAACCTGCTCTTCGGCGCTGTGCAGATCGCGATCGGCGGCATTGACCTCTGGAAGCAGGTCAACCTCGGAAAAGACGCCGAGGCGGCGCGCAGTCCTGAAATGGCGAAGGTCTTTCAGGCCATGGCCAACGCCCGCGAAATGGCGAAGGAATCCAACGTCCAGGACTGGAACCAGGCCACCAACATGGTGATTACCGGTGAAGCCGGCGGACAGATCATGGGCGACTGGGCGCAAGGCGAATTCCAGGTCGCAAACCAGGTCGCAGGCCAAGACTATTCCTGCCTGCCGGGTCTCGGCGTGCATGAATACATCTCGACGGGCGGCGACGCCTTCTACTTTCCGAAACTCGACGATCCGGAGCAGACCAAGGCGCAGCTCGAACTCGCCTCGCTGATGGCTTCGAAGCCGGTGCAGGTCGCCTTCAACCTGAAGAAGGGCTCCCTGCCGATTCGCGGCGACGTCAACCTTGAAGCAGCCAATGACTGCATGAAGAAGGGTCTGGAAATCCTCGCCGCCGGCCGCATGCTGCCTTCCGGCGACCAGGTCTTTTCGGCCGACACCCAGACGCAGTTCAACGATCTCATGGTTGAGTTCATGAAAGATCCGTCGATCTCCGCCGAGGACGCGCAGAAGCGCTACGCTGACATCGTCGAAAACGCCGACTAAGGCTGAACCGAAATGACCCGGTCCGGCGGCAATGCGCCGCCGGACCGGGATCAGCGGGGGGAAGCCGCATGTCGAGCAATCGGCCAATCAGGCTGTTCCGGAATCTGAATGCGAAGATCAGCGCGATCCCGATGATCGCGACGGCGCTTGTCGTATTCGTCGGCGGCACCGTCTGGACCATCATCTATTCCTTCACCAATTCCAAATTGCTGCCGCGGGCGAAATTCGTCGGGCTCGATCAGTATGAGCGCCTGTGGAACAGCAACAAGTGGCTGATTTCCATCGAGAACCTGTTCATTTTCGGGATCTGCTCGCTGATCTTCTCCTTTATCATCGGATTTGTTCTCGCGGCTCTGCTCGATCAGAAGATCCGCTTCGAGGACACGTTCCGCTCGATCTTTCTGTTTCCGTTCGCGCTGTCCTTCATCGTCACCGGACTGGTGTGGCAATGGCTGCTCAACCCGGATTTCGGAATCCAGAGCGTGGTGCGGTCGCTCGGATGGGAAAGCTTTGATTTCGATCCGCTCTACAACGCGAACATCGTCATTTTCGGCATCCTGATCGCCGCGCTCTGGCAAGGCACCGGGCTTGTCATGTGCCTTATGCTCGCCGGACTGCGCGGCATTGACGAGGACATCTGGAAAGCTGCGCGCGTCGACGGAATCCCCATGTGGAAAACCTATCTCTTCATCGTCATTCCGATGATGCGGCCGGTCTTCATCACCGCCGTCGTCATCATCGCGTCCGGCATCGTGCGCGTCTACGATCTGGTCGTGGCGCAGACCAGCGGCGGGCCGGGCATCGCCTCGGAAGTGCCTGCGAAATACGTTTATGACGCGATGTTCCTGTCACAAAATCTTGGACAGGGTTTCGCAGCGTCGACGATGATGCTGCTATCGGTGGCGATCGTCGTCATTCCATGGGCCTATCTCGAATTCGGAGGCCGCAAGAGCCATGGATAGTTCGACCGCAACGTTCCCGGCAAGCCAAGCCGCCAGGGCCGAGCCGCGCGGAATGAAGCCGCAGCGCCGGCTGTCTCGCCGCAACATCATCATCTACGGCACGCTGACGGTCGCCGCGATCTACTATCTGCTGCCGCTTTACGTGATGGTGGTGACCTCTTTGAAAGGAATGCCGGAGATCAGGCTCGGCAATATTTTTTCGCCGCCGCTGGAAATCACGTTCGAACCCTGGGTCAAGGCCTGGGCGACGGCCTGTACGGGGCTGAACTGCGACGGCCTCTCCCGCGGTTTCTGGAACTCGGTGCGGATCACCATTCCCTCGGTGATCCTGTCGATCCTGGTGGCGTCGGTGAACGGATATGCGCTGGCGAACTGGCGCTTCAAGGGCGCAAACATCTTCTTCACGATCCTTATCGTCGGCGCCTTCATCCCCTACCAGGTGATGCTCTATCCGATCGTCATCATCCTGCGCGAAATCGGCCTCTACGGAAGCCTGACGGGGCTCGTGATCGTGCACACGATCTTCGGCATGCCGATCCTGACCCTGCTCTTCCGTAACTACTTCACGTCGATCCCGGAAGAGCTGTTCAAGGCGGCGCGCGTCGACGGCGCCGGTTTCTGGACGATCTATCTGAGGATCATGCTGCCGATGAGCCTGCCGATCTTCGTCGTCGCCATGATCATTCAGGTCACCGGCATCTGGAACGACTTCCTGTTCGGGGTCGTCTACACAGGTCCGGAGACCTATCCGATGACAGTTCAGCTCAACAATATCGTCAATTCGACGCAGGGCGTGAAGGAATACAACGTCAACATGGCCGCCACGATCATCACGGGCCTTGTGCCGCTCATCATCTATTTCATCTCGGGCAAGCTATTCGTGCGCGGCATCGCCGCCGGCGCGGTGAAAGGGTAAAAAGTCGTGGCAAGCGTATCGGTTAAAAACCTGTTCTTGAGTTTCGGCGAGGTAAAGGTCCTGCAGGATCTCAATCTCGAGGTCGGCCGCGGCGAGTTCCTGGTGCTCCTCGGTTCGTCGGGATGCGGAAAATCAACGCTGCTGAACTGCATCGCCGGCCTGCTCGACATCTCCGACGGCCAGATATTCATCAGTGACAAAAACGTCACCTGGGAGGAGCCGAAGGACCGCGGCATCGGCATGGTGTTCCAGTCCTACGCCCTCTATCCGCAGATGACGGTGGAGGGAAACCTCGCCTTCGGGCTGAGAAACGCCGGCGTGGGGCGCGACGAGATCGCCAAACGGATCAAGCAGGCCGCGGAACTTCTGCATATCGAACCGCTGCTCAAGCGCAAGCCGGCGCAGCTTTCGGGCGGTCAGCGGCAACGCGTCGCCATCGGCCGGGCGCTGGTGCGCGACGTCGACGTATTTCTGTTCGACGAGCCGCTCTCCAACCTCGACGCCAAGCTGCGCGCCGAATTGCGTGTGGAAATCAAGCGTCTGCACCAGCAGCTTGAAAACACCACGATGATCTACGTCACCCATGACCAGATCGAGGCGCTGACGCTGGCCGACCGGATCGCCATCATGCGTGGCGGCGCAATCCTGCAGCTTGCCGATCCGCACACGATCTACAATCGCCCGATCAACAAATATGTCGCCGGATTCATCGGTTCTCCGAGCATAAATTTCCTGGACGGAGCAATCACGCGCGACGGGAAACCGCGCTTCACTTCTGGCGACGTGGTCGTGGATCTTGAGCGGTATCCATTCGAGGACGGCTCGTCGGAGGGCGCCTGCGCCTTGGGCGTCCGTCCGGAACATATCGCTTTCGGCGACGCAGCCGCCGATTCACCGTTCAGCGCAGAGGTCCGGGTCGACGTGGTCGAGCCCATGGGATCCGATACTCTCGTCTGGTCGAAACTCGGCGGCCAGGATTTCCGGTTTCGCGTCGACGGCCAACTCGCGGTCTCGACGGGCGAGACCGTCAGGATCGGCTTCGATCCGGCCCGCGCGTCCATATTCGACAAGAAAACGGAGCTTCGGCTCTAAGCCGCAGCCTTGCGCTATTCAACCGGCCTATATCCACGAACGGAAATCCCATGAAAGATATATCATACCAGCTCTATTCTTCCCGCGAATCCCCCCCCCTTGAAAAAACCCTGTCGATGCTAAAGGGGCTCGGCTACACCCAGGTCGAGGGGTATGGCGGCCTCTATGCGGACCCAGCGTCGCTCGGAGAAGCGCTCAAGGCCGCCGGTCTTGCTATGTCGTCCGGCCATTTCGGCCTCGACATGCTGGAAGACGCGCCGGACAAGGCGATGGCGGTGGCGCAGGCAACGGGCATGAAGATGGTAATCTGCCCCTATCTGATGGAGCCGGACCGGCCGGGCGACGCGGCTGGCTGGCGGGCCTTCGGCGCGCGTCTCGAAAAGGCCGGTCAACCGTTTCGAGACGCCGGCCTGACGGTCGGCTGGCACAATCACGATTTCGAATTCCGCCCGCTGTCCGACGGCAGCAAACCGCTGCAGCATATCCTGGACGGCGGTCCGACGCTTGCCTGGGAGGCCGACATCGCCTGGATCGTGCGCGGCAAGGCCGACCCGCTTTCCTGGATCGACCAGTATGGCGACCGCATTGTAGCGGCGCATGTCAAGGACATCGCTCCCGAGGGCGAAAACGCAGACGAGGACGGCTGGGCGGATGTCGGCCATGGCGTGATGGACTGGAAATCATTGCTGGCGTCGCTGGAGAAGGCCAATGTCAGACTGTACGTGATGGAACATGACAAGCCGAATGATGACGAGCGTTTCGCCCGCCGTTCGATCGCATCCCTCAAGGCCCTGACGGAGTAGACCATGCAGGAAAAAAAACTCGGCGTCGGCATTGTCGGCTGCGGCAATATCTCTCAGGCCTATTTCAGCCTTGCCCCGCTGTTTCGTGGCGTCGAGGTGGTGGCGTGCGCCGATATCGACCGGAAGGCCTCAGCCCAGCGCGCCGCTGAATTCGATGTGCGCGATAATTCCCTTGAGGAGCTTCTGGGCGCCGCCGATGTCGACATCGTCGTCAACCTGACCATCCCCGCGGCCCATCACGACGTGTCGAAGGCGGCGCTGCTGGCCGGCAAGCATGTCTACTCGGAAAAGCCCTTCGTGCTGTCGCTCGATGAAGGCCTCGCCCTGGCCAAACTGGCCGACGACAAGAAGTTGCGCATCGGATCGGCGCCCGACACGTTTCTGGGCGGCGCGCACCAGCACGCCCGTCACCTGATCGACAGCGGCGCGATCGGCAAAATCACTGGCGGCACGGCTTTCGTGATGAATCACGGCATGGAGCACTGGCATCCCAATCCGGACTTTTTCTACCAGAAAGGCGGCGGACCGATCCTCGATATCGGCCCGTACTACATCACCGATCTTGTTCAGCTCATCGGACCGGTGGAGAAGGTCGCGGCGCTGACCGCCGCGCCGAGCCGGCGCAGGACGATCTCCTCCGAGCCGCGCGCCGGTGAAACCATTCCCGTGGAAACGCCGACGACAATCCACGCGCTGTTGCAATTCGCCAACGGCGCGGTGGTGACGTTTGGCGCCAGCTGGGACGTGTGGAGCCATGAACACGGCAATATCGAACTGTATGGCGAGAAGGGCACGCTTTATGTTCCCGATCCCAATTTCTTCGGCGGGGCGTTGTCCATGACCGAAGGGACCGAGCCGGTGAGCCCGCTGGAAGCCTACGACCACCCCTTTTCAGTTCCCAATCAGGAACACCACAGCCTGGGACCGCTCGCCAATTATCGCACGGCCGGGCTGTCCGACATGGCGCTCGCCATTCTGGAGGGCAGACCGCACCGCTGTTCGCTCGAACTGGCGCTGCACGTGATCGACATCATGACCTCGATCCTGAAATCGGGGGAGACCGGCGAGTTCGTCACGATAACAACAGGATGCGAGCGGCCGCGGCCGCTTGCCATGGAGGAAGCCCGCGCCATGCTGGTGCAGCAGGCTTAGGGGCGAGAGCCCTGCACGCTGCGCGGCTTCCTCCTGCAATTTCTACAGGCGCGCAGGCGTCACCGGGCGGACCGCCGGGTGGCGCCCGCCACGCGGCGCACCTTGCGTGGCGCCGCAATCCAGATGCACAGCATCGACAGCGGGCAGGCGATGGCGACAACCCATAGACCGACAGTGTAGCTGCCGGCCAGATCGTAAAGATACCCGGTGACCCAGGGTCCCGTTCCGGCTCCGAGATTGGCCATGACGGCGACAGTGCCAAGGATTGTGGCGAAACGCCTTCCAGCGAAGATTTCGGCAGTCACCGGGCCAAACAGCGACGCTATACCGTATCCCAACAACCCCTGACAACCGACCGCTGCATAAAGCAGCAAGCGGCTCGGATGGCTCTCCATGACGACCATAGCGATTGCACAAAGCAAAAAACCGGAAACCGCGACGCACCAGCCGATCTCACGGCCGAAACGATCGGAGAAATGACCGATTGTAATCTGGCCGATTACGCCGGCGGCGGCGACAAGAGAGAAGGCGAACGCCGCTTCCCTTGCATTGACGCCAACATCAAGAAAGAACCGAATCTGATGGACCTGGACCGCATACCAGGCGTAGAGCGCCAGAAAATATCCGGCGGCGATCCACCAGAAACGCCGTGTTCTCATGGCTGCAGGCAGCGTCCAGTCACGCTCCGCCCAGGCCTTGTCGACGATGACGGGACCGCCGGCGGCGGAATCCGCTCCGTCGGACGCCTCTCCATTGTCGGCGGAAAGGCCGACATCCTCCGGCCGGCCGCGCTGAAGCAGCAGGTTGAGCGGGATGATCACGATGATAAATGTGCACGCCATGGCGACGCATGCGGTGCGCCAGCCCGATGTGTCGATGACGATCTGCAGCAGCGGAAATAGGCCGAGCGCCAGTACTCCGACGCCGGAAAAGGCGACGCCGAGCGCCAGTCCCCGCCGGCGCACGAACCAGTTCGGAAGAAACATGGAATGCCCGACATAGGCCAACGGCATAGATCCGCCGGTCGCCAGCAGGCCAAGGCTGAGGTAGAATGCAAGGGGCGTGCCGGCTACGGTCGCCGCGTAGTAGCCAAGCGCCACCACGACCGCGCTGACAGGCAGGATCACGCGTGGCCCGTAACGGTCCATCAGCATGCCGATGAAAGGGACGGACGCCGTCGACGCGATGAAACCGACAGAGAAAATGGCGGCTGTGACGCCGCGCTCCCAACCGAACTCGTCAAGAATCGGCGGATACAGGAGCGAAAAGGCCGTGCGCGCATTGACCGCTATGCCAAGCGTCAGAAAGGCGACGGCGATCGCGACCCACCCATAGTAAAAACGGGTGGCGACTGGTGGTCTTCCACCGTTCATATAACACCCCCCCCCTCCGCCGAATCGCCACTCCAAATGGCCTAGCCTTTCCACGCCAATCAGCCCACCCGTGTCAAGATGAAGGTTTCTGCGTCTGTTGTCCTTTAAACAAGATCTCCGGGCGGCGACTAAAGCGCCTGCAAAGTCATGAGTTCAAGCTTTCGCCATGACTGTCACATTACGTGGTTTGAGCGCGTGTCTTTTGTGCAACCGTACGCTTGTGCGGGATTGAATTACCGTCCATACTGCTGGTAACAGAGTGATTTTCTACTGAAAAAACAATGATAGAGCGGGCGCGACAACGATGACGGCACAACAGGAAAGAGGAGAAGTGGCCACCACGATCCAGTCGCTTGAGGCGCAAGATGGACGACCAGATCATCGCGACCACGGCCAATCAGTAGAAAATCTGGATTAATTGTGGAAATGAATTAATTATATAGAATATATTAATCTGATGAATATACAGACTCTTGATCTCAATCTGCTACGCATCCTGTTCGCTTTGCTACAGGAGCGATCGACCGTCAAGGCGGGCGCGCGCGTAGGATTGTCGCAACCGGCGGTTTCGGCGGCTCTTGGCCGATTACGGGAGTCTCTCGGCGACCCGCTCTTCATCCGACAGGGGCAACGAATCGTCCCGACGGATTTCGCCAAAAGCCTCGAGTTGCCGCTTCAGCGCATGTATGAGGATCTCGACGCCCTTTTAAAGCGGGCGGAAGCATTCGACCCCACCACATCGAGCGTTTCCTTCATGATTTCCGGCACGGATTTCTTCGGTGACCTGTTGATGCCCTCGCTCGCGAAGATCCTTTCCAGCCATGCGCCGCATATGCGGATTCAGTTGACGGAACTGCAGGATCCGGAAGGCGTCAACGATCTCGAAAACGTGCATATCGACCTTACGCTCAGACCCAAGATGGATTTTCCCGAATGGGTTGAGTATGTGCCGGTGTTCAAAACCGAATATGTGATGATCGCCCGGGAGGGCCATCCGGCGCTCGCCGAGGCCGGCGTGTTGCCTGGAGACGTGGTCCCCATGGACCTGTTTTGCAGTCTCGGACATATGCTTATGTCGATGCGGGGCAATTTGAGGGGCCTTGGCGACGATGCGCTTGCGCAGATGGGGCGCGAACGCCGCGTGGTCATGTCCACGCCAAGCTTTTCAGGCGTCTACAACGCTGTATCCAAGAGCGACCTGGTGGCGCTGATACCACACCAGCTTGCCGAAAGCATCGGGCCGCGCATCGGTCTGTCGATCTACAATCTGCCGATGAAGGTGGATCCCGTTACCATTTGCATGATCTGGCACCGCCGAAGAACCGCCAGCTCCGCACATCAATGGCTTCGTGAAACCGTCATGAATATCATGACCCCCCTGAACAGGGCCAGCGCGCCAACCCAACCCGTGTCCGCGCGAATTCCGAAGCGGGAAATCAGCTAAGATAGCCGCATAAATCGGGGTTTCGGACTTTCTTCGAACCAAATCCCTGCGCCCGGCAATGGCCGTGGCAGTGATCCGGAAACCGCAATTTTTATGCGAAATCTCAAGAAAAAACTCTGCCTTTGGCCAAAAATTGGGCAATTTTCTCGCATCATGACTGCATAATGCGCACATGCTGATGACGAGGAAACGCCACGATCGCGGGCAGCGCGATTATATGTTCCGGGTCTCGGCCGAGCGTCCCGCCCGGCTTGTGGAACGACGACCCGAATACCAACCGACCACGGTAATGGACCTTCCCGAGATAGCCGATGATCTCGGGATCAACCGGCTGTGGCTGAAAGACGAATCGCAAAGGATGGAGCTCGGCAGTTTCAAGGCGCTTGGCGGCGGCTTTGCGGTCGCGCAGATGATCAGCGACGCAGCCGAGGCCGACGCAGAAAGCGAGGCGGGAAGAAAGGCTGCAGCCTCCATGACCTTCATCACGGCGAGCGCGGGCAATCACGGACTGTCGGTCGCCTCGGGCGCACACAACTTCGGCGCGAAAGCAGTCATCGTACTGCCTTCCAGCGCGCCGGCGGCCTTTGAAGAACGCATCCGGCGAACCGGCGCCGAGGTCCAGCGATTGAATGGCACTTACGAAGAATCAGTCTCCTACGCCGCGGATCAGGCGGACCGTCACGGGTGGCTGCTGCTTGCCGACGGGTCGTGGGAGGGGTATGTGGAACGGCCGGCGCTGGTGATGGAGGGTTACACGGTGATTGCCGAGGAATGCCGCGTGGAGTTCGACCGTTCCGGCTCCTGGCCAAGCCATGTCTTTCTGCAGGCGGGCGTCGGCGGATTCGCCGGGGCGATCAGCGCCCACATCCGCAGCTTCTGGGAGCAACAGCCGACGATCGTCGTGGTAGAGCCCGATCGGGCCCCATGCCTGTTGCGCAGCGTAGAAACCGGAACGCTCACACGCGCCGACGGACCGCTTTCCAATATGGGCCGGCTCGACTGCAAGGACGCCTCGCTGATCGCGTTCGACACGCTCGAAACGGATGCGGACTGTTTCACCACCATTACGGACGACGAGGCGGAGAGAGCTTCGCAACAGTTAACCGAAGCGGGAATTGCGACAACGCCCAGCGGCGCCGCGTCATTCGCCGCGCTTGCCCGTTTCGACGCCGGACCGGAAAGCCGATGCCTGGCTTTCATCACGGAAGGGCCGGAGGCGCGCTGAGATCATGCCCCAATCCGGAGATCCCCTAGTATCGACGCATTGGGGGACCTATCGCGCGCGTAATGACGCCACCGGCGCAAAAAGCCTTGCGGCTTTCGAGGACGATCCTGATCCGTCGCCGATAGGCGACTCCATCATTGAAACGCTCTCCGATTCCTGCCGGATCGCACGACCGATGATCCGCAAGGGCTATCTCGAGCGCGGCGACACGGCCCACCGCGGGCAAGACAGCTTCGTCGCCGTGTCCTGGGAGGAGGCGCTGGACCTTGCCGCGCGCGAATTGACCCGAATTCGGGCGGATTACGGCAACGAGGCGATTTACGCAGGCTCCTATGGTTGGGCCAGCGCCGGCAGGTTTCACCACGCACAGAGTCAGCTTCGCCGGCTTCTCAACCTGTTTGGCGGCTACACCGCTTCTAGAAACACCTACAGCTACGCAGCGGCTGAAGTGGTGCTGCCGCATGTCGTGGCGCCGCTGGACCAGTTGTTCAACGATCACACGTCGTGGCGGGCGATCGGCGAAGCCCGCGCGCTCGTTGTGGCGTTCGGCGGCGTGTCCCTGCGCAACAGCCAGATCAATCCCGGCGGCGTGGCGCGTCACACCCACAAAGGCGACATCGCCGACGCGGTTGCGGCCGGCGCGCATATCGTTTCCATCACGCCCTCGCGCGACGAGGGATATTCGAACGAATGGACGCCGATACGTCCGAACACGGACCTCGCGCTGATGCTCGGGCTCGCCCACACGCTGACAAGCGAAGGACTACATGACAAGGACTTCCTGACGCGCTATTGCACCGGGTTCGACAAGTTCGAATCCTACATTTGCGGCGAAACGGACGGACTTGCGCGCGACGCCGACTGGGCAGCGGTGATCACCGGCGTCGATGCGGACACGATCCGCGCCCTCGCCAGACGCATGGCGAAACAGCCGACAGTCGTCAATGCAAGCTGGTCGCTGACCCGTCAACATAATGGCGAAATGAACTACTGGATGACCGTTGTCCTTGCGGCGATGCTCGGCGGCGTGGGACGCAAGGGAGAGGGCTTCGCGCTGGGGCTCGGCGCCGTCAACAGCATCGGCAATACCCGCCGGACGGTCCGGCTCGCCGCGCTGCCGACAGGCCGCAATCCGGTATCGGCGTTCATTCCCGTGGCGCGGATCGCCGATATGCTGCTTCATCCGGGTCAGCAGTTCCGTTACAATGGACAGACCCTGCATTATCCGGACATCCGCCTGGTCTACTGGGCGGGCGGCAATCCGTTCCACCATCATCAGGACTTGAACAGACTGCGCAAGGCCTGGCGTAAGCCTGAAACGGTGATCGTCCACGAACCGCACTGGACGCCGCTCGCGCGCCATGCCGACATCGTATTTCCGGCGACACTCCCGGCGGAAAGAAACGACATTGCAGGCTCGCCGCGCGACACCCACCTCTTCGCCACGAAAGCGATTGCCGCACCCTTCGCCGAAGCGCGCGACGACCATGACATATTCGCCGGGCTTGCTGCGCGGCTTACCTCGCCGGACAACCGCCTGAATTCTCTGGAGGCGGCGTTCACCGGCGGCAAAGACAAGGATGAGTGGCTTCAATCCCTTTACGACCACACCCGCGACGGCCTCGCCGAAACGGGCGTCCATATGCCAGCATTCGAAGCGTTCCGGGAGGCCGGATTTTTTGCATTCGACGCCCCAGAAGACCCTTGCATATTGCTCAAGGCGTTTCGCGACGACCCGGACGCCCACCCGCTCCCGACGCCGTCCGGGCGCATAGAGATCTTCAGCGAAACGATCGCCGGCTTCGGCATTAGGGGCAATCCGGGGCACCCGACCTGGACACCGCCGGTGGAATGGCTTGGCGCGCGCCTTGCGGAGCGATGGCCCATCCATCTCGTGACACACCAGCCGGCCCGGCGCCTGCACAGTCAGCTCGACCAGGCGCGCCACAGCCTTGACGGCAAGATCGGCGGGCGAGAGGCCTGCGTGATCAGCAAGCAGGACGCAACGAGGCGCGGCCTTCGTGACGGCGACGTAGCGCGGATCTTCAATGACCGCGGGTCATGCCTCGCCGGCGTTCGCATTTGCGAGGACGTGTTGCCCGGCGTCGCCATGATGCCAACCGGCGCATGGCTGGACCTCGACGAGTCCCTGACCCCGGCCTGCTGCAAGCACGGCAACGTCAACATCGTCACCGCCGACAGGGCGACCTCGGAACTTGCCCAAGGGCCGGCGGCGCTGTCCTGTCTCGTCGAGATCGAGCGCCATAAGGCAGAACCCCCGCCTGTCACCGCCCACCGGCCGCCGAAGATCGAAACCGCCTAAACGGCGATCAGTCTTCCGCCGGCTCCTCGACGGGCACATCCACGCCCACCTTGGTCCGGTCCATTACGACCGACGTCCGGAACCGTTTGACATTGCTGTCATCGAAGAAGAGGCGCTGCGTCAGTCTCTGATAGTCATCCATGTCCCGGGCGAGCGCGACCAGTGCGAAATCGGCTTCGCCGGTTATGTAATAGCACTGCTGAACCCTGGACTCCTGTTTGACCTTTCGTCTGAAGGCGTCTAGCTGATCGATGCGTTCGCGCTCCAACTCGACGAGAATGATGAAGGTCATGTTGTAGCCGAGAGCCTGCGGAGACACGATCGCAGCGTCGCGCTCGATGACGCCGGCGTCCTTCAGCGCACGTACGCGCCGCTGCGCCGTGGCGACGGAGAGCCCCGCTTCATAGGCGATTGTCTCGAGCCGCTCCCGAGCGTTTTCCTGAAGCATCCGCAAGATGATCAAATCCGAAGGCGTAATGTTCATCGCGTTCTCTTTCTCTCACATATTAAAAATTTTTGATGCTATTTTTTCAGAATGCCATGTTTTGCTGCACATTAGGTGCAAATTGCTTTGTTATGATGATTTTCAACATCACATCCAATAAGAGATGTAAAGGGGAACATCATTATTACTTTTGCAATGCGCCCAAAGCTGGCGCAAAGGGTTTCGTGCGGCCCGATCGACGAAGCAAAATCCAGTTCCGTCAGGCGTAAATCGCCGGCGCTGCGATGCTCCTCTGCCCGCTGAAGAAGGGGTCGAGGTCCAGTCATGGCGAACATCATCGAATTCCAGAACGTTCATAAAAGCTTTGGCGAGCTGAAGGTTCTCGACGATCTGAACCTGCATGTCGAGCCAGGTGAAAAGCTGGCGCTGATCGGCCCGAGCGGCTCAGGAAAAACCACGATCCTGCGTATCCTCATGACTCTCGAAACGCTGAGTTCCGGTCGGATCATCGTTGATGGGGACTATCTGTGGCACGAGGAGAAGGGCGGGCGTCTGGTCGAAGCGAGCGACGCCCACCTCCACAAGATGCGCGACGGGATTGGGATGGTGTTCCAGCACTTCAATCTATTTCCACACCTGACCGCGGTTCAGAATATCGAGCAGCCACAAATCCTCGTGCGCAAGACGCCGAAGATCGAAGCGCGCGAAAAAGCCATGGAACTGCTGGGGCTCGTCGGTCTCAGCGACAAGCAGGACCACTTTCCACACGAACTTTCCGGAGGACAGCAGCAGCGCGTCGCCATCGCCCGGTCGCTCGCCATGGATCCGAAGATCATGCTGTTCGACGAAGTGACCTCGGCGCTCGACCCGGAACTTGTCGACGAAGTTTTGAGTGTGCTCAGGCGTCTGGCGGCCGACTCCGACACGACAATGCTGACAGTGACGCACGAAATGCACTTTGCCCGTGATTTCGCTGACCGCGTGCTTTTCTTCGACAAGGGAAAGATCGTCGAGGCCGGAAAGCCCGAAGAAATCTTCACGCATCCGAAAGAAGAGAGAACGCGCAACTTCCTCAGCAAGTTCATCACAGTCACGTAACGATCCTCCTGAACGACACCAACCGAAAGGACCTTCCATGACTATGTCATTTCTCAAAAAGCCACTGGAAATACTTGTCGTAACCGCCGTTGCAGGCCTGGCTGCTGGCGCGGCGGCGCAGGCCGACACGCTCGAGAAGCTGCGCAAACAGGGCTTCGCCACCGTGGCGGTCGCCAACGAGCCGCCCTACAGCGACATCAAGGCCGACGGCTATGTGACGGGAGCAGCGCCCGACGTCGCCCGGGCGGTGATGAAAAAGCTCGGCGTACCGGAGCTCAAGGCCCAGGTGGTGCCCTACGGATCGATGATTCCCGCCCTGCTCGCCCGTCGCGTCGACATGGCGACGTCCGGTCTCTATATCAAGCCGAACCGGTGCGAATCCATTATCTATTCCGAACCCGATCTTTGCGGCGCCGAGGCCTTCGCCGTCGCCAAGGGAAACCCGCACAATATCAAGACTTATGAAGACATTGCCGCCAATCCGGACGTGACGATGACCACCTGCGCGGGCTGCGCCGAAGAACTCTACGCCAAGGAGCGCGGCGTCAAGCAGAACCAGATCAAGGTCTTCACCGATCCGCCGAGCGGCATCAAGATGCTGCAGCAGGGCCGCGTCGATGTCTTTGCGCTTTCCGGTCTAGGCACACAGGATCTCCTGAGGAAGACCAATGACCCCAACCTGGAGCTGGTGATGCCGGTCAAGGGCGTGCCGATCGGATGTGCGGGCGCAGCATTCAACCCGGAAGACACCGCTTTCCGGGAAGCCTATGACATGGCGCTGGCCGAACTCAAGGAAAGCGGCGAATTCGCCTCGATCATCGAGCCCTACGGGTTCTCGGCCGAGGCGACATTCGAGGTCAAACGCGACGATTTCTGTCCCGGCAACTAAGCCTGACCGCAACTCCGAAACCGCAGCTGCTCCCTCGCGGGAGCAGCCCTCCAGGGCGATCCGATGGGCCAGATACTCGAATTCACACCACTGCTGATCGAAGGCGCATGGATGACCATCAAGCTGACGGTTGTCAGTGCAATTCTCGCTCTCGTCATCTCCTTCGTCGTCGGCCTGTCACGCCTGTCTCGCTCCAGGTCCGTGCGCGTGCTGGCGACGATCTATCTGGAATTCTTCCGCGGCACCTCGGCGCTCGTGCAGATGTTTTTCATGTTTTACGTGCTGCCGCTGCTCGGCCTGACGCTGTCCCCCTTTACTGCGGGCGTGATCGCCTGCGGGTTCAATCTCGGCAGCTACGGATCCGAAGTGGTGCGCGGCGCCGTGCAATCGGTCGGAAAAGGCCAGCATGAGGCCAGTACGGCGCTGAACTACACTGTTTATCAACGGTATCGATACGTGCTGATCCCGCAGGCGGTTCCGATGATGATCCCGCCTTTCGGGAACCTGCTGATCGAACTGATGAAATTGACGGCGGTCACTTCGCTGATCACCATAGCCGATCTGACCTTCGTCGCGCAGATCATACGCGCACAGACTGCGATGACGCTGGAACCGTTCCTGCTGATCCTTGTCATATATTTCCTGATCGCCTCGGTTCTTGTCGGATTCACCGATTTCATTGCGCGCAGCATCGCGCGCAAACGCCACATCACGCTTGCCGGAGTGAGACGGTCATGAACTGGAGCTGGACCGTTGCGGCGGACGTGCTTCCGCTGCTGCTCGGAGGATTGGTCGTCACCGTCGAGGCGACCATCATGGGGGCCGCCGTCGCTTACGTTCTGGGGCTGTTTCTGGCGATCATGAAACGTTCGCAAAACCGACCCCTTGCTCTGACGGTGTACTGGATGTCGGAGTTCATCCGCCGCACGCCGCTGCTCGTCCAGCTCTATTTCCTGTTCTACGTGCTGCCGGACCTCGGCCTTTTCCTGTCGCCGTTGGCCGCCGGCGTGATCGGCCTCGGGCTCCACTTCAGCACCTATACATCGGAAGTGTTTCGCGCCGGGATCGACAATGTTCCGAAAGGCCAGTGGGAGGCTTCGCGCTCGCTCAATTACAATCCGTGGCAGACCTGGCGCTACGTGATCCTTCCGCAGGCTATTCCACCGATGATCCCGCCGCTCGCCAACTATCTGATCACGATGTTCAAGGAAACGCCGCTGCTCGCCGCAATCACGGTCATCGAACTGTTCAACGCCGCCAATATCTATTCCAACAGCTACTACAAATATCTCGAGCCGATGACCCTTGTCGGTCTGCTGTTTCTGCTGGTCTCCATACCGGCCGCCTATCTCGCCATGCGGCTGGAAAGGAAATACACCGTCCGGCGTTGACCGGACGGCGTTACCACCGGTCCCTTCTGACACTGAGAACATGTTCGGAACGGCGGCCTACCGATCCGATCTATGCGGTCGACGAAGCGAGATCTGTTCCATCCGCCTGATCTTTTCCGCCTCACCTGGGCCGGCTCCGAAACGCTGCTGGCGAAACCGAAAGCGCTTCCTACATGTAGCGGGCCCGGAACAATTCCCGGCGTCCGGCGTCTTCCACATGAAGCGCCGTCCCGTCATGGAGATTGATATGCGAAAGTTCATCGCCCTCGTCATGCTCGCCATCCTGTCGGCAGGCTCCGTTGCGACCGGATCGCAGGCCGAAGAAGTCGGTCACGTCGATGTCGACTGGCTTGGCAACGATATCATCATCGAAGCGATCGAAGATCCGAAAGTGGAGGGTGTGACCTGTCATATCGCCTATTTCGACCGCGGACTGATCGACCGCCTGCAGAAGGGCAACTGGTTCGAGGATCCCTCCAACTCCTCGATCGCTTGCCGGCAGACCGGGCCGATAACGATCGGCGATATCGACATGTCGGAGGAAGGCGAAAACGTCTTCAGGGAACGACGCTCGATCATCTTCAAGACGCTTCAGGTCAAGCGCATCTATGACGAGGCGCACAACACACTGATCTATATATCGCACGCCCGGCAGGTTCAGGACGGATCGGCCAAGATGGCGATATCGACGGTTCCGATACTGAAGCTGTCCGGGGAGTAGGATTACGCTGCGGCAGTTCGCAGGACACCGTCGTCACCGGTTTGCCAGACGAGTTCACCGCGCTCGACCATCGCGTTGACGTGGGCGTGAACTTCGCTGAAGGCGAAGCTTAACTGATGCGCGTCAAGCTTTCGGGTAAAGAGTATTGGCACGAGATCGGCGACCGATCTCGCCTGACTTGAGCAAGCCGCGGCGATCACCGCGCAGCGTTCGTCGTGATGAGCGACGAGTTCGTCAATCCGTGTGTGCAGACCGTAAAACGGAAGCTGGTGACCGGGCAGAACGAGCACGTCATCCGGCACGTCGGACTTCAGAGCGCCAAGCGAGCGCATGAACAGACCCAGGGGATCACCATCCGGATCGACCGCCCACACGCCGATATTCGGGGTTATCCTGGCAAGAACCTGGTCGGCGGCGAGGAACAGGGCTTCCTCCCTGCACCATAGCATGAGCTGCTCCGGCGCATGGCCTTCGCCGCTAAGCACCGAAAATTCCCGCGACCCGATCCTGAGCGTATCGCCTGCGATAAGACGGCGAAAGGTCGGCGGCAGCGGCCTGACCAGCTTCAGATATCCGTGACCGCTGGTTGCGACAATTTCGGTGGTCTCTGCGTCCAGACCGTGCCGGAGATAGAAATCGCGATAGGGCTTGGCGTCGAGGGCGCCGGGGCTCAGCGATATATTGAGACATGCGAGCCATGCCGTCTGGCTCGTCAGCACAGGGATGTTGAACCGTTCGCAGAGCCAGCCCGCGAGGCCAATGTGATCCGGGTGGTGGTGAGTTACAATCAGTCTCGTAAAATGGCTGTCGGCGAATGGCCCGGCGGCAAGCGTCTCCCAAGCCTCCTGCGTGGACCCTATACCGAGCCCGGTATCGACGATCGCCCAACCGTCGCCGTCCTCAAGAAAATAGATGTTCACATGATCGAGACGAAACGGAAGCGAGAGGCGGGTCCAAAGCAAACCCGGCGCCATTTCGACAAGTTCGCCTTCGTCGGGAGCTTCGGCAAAGGGGTATTCAAGCGTTCCTTCGAGGGCCTCTTTGCGGGTCAATGCCATGTCCTTGCAGTCTTCAGGGAACCGCTTCTATCGAAGCTTTGGCGACCGATTGCAAGCAGCGCAGTCAATTTTGTAGACGCGCAAAACGCCGGTATCGCATGGGTTTGCGGGGCCGGTCCACATGCGATCTGGCGCGTAGACTTTCGCTAAATACTTTAAGATGTTAGCCTTTTGGCCAATTCGGCGATGCAAGACGATCTCCGCCGGGCCTCGAAAACGCCTGATCCTCGCGATGAAAGGGCAGGCTCCACTCACTCGGGACCCGCAGCAGCCGATACAGGGATGAATACGGGAGAGGCCTGTCATGGCAGACAATGTCGACATTTCAATCGAAGAAGCGCCCGATGCTATCGAGACCGATTACGAGATCGGCCAGGACAATATCACGCCTTTCGGTCTTGATATTCACAATCCGGTCTTCATGATCTCCAGCATCTCGATCGTCGCCTTCGTGATCCTCACGCTGATGTTTCAGGACAGCGCATCCGAATTCTTTGTCTGGCTTCGCAACTTCCTGACGCAGAACTTCGACTGGTTCTTCCTGTCAGCCGGCAACATCTTCGTGCTGTTCTGTATCGTGTTGATGATTTCGCCGCTTGGAAAGATTCGCCTCGGAGGGCCTGACGCCGAACCGGATTACAGCTACATGGGCTGGTTCGCGATGCTGTTCGCAGCGGGGATGGGGATCGGGCTGATGTTCTTCGGCGTCTCCGAACCCATATCGCACTTCAATTCGTCGCTCGGAGGCGCAGCGCTCGAGGAAGGGGTGCGCTCCGACTGGGCGCCGCTTGGCGCCGCGGCCGGCGACCCGGAGGCGGCACGCAACCTGGGCATGGCCGCTACGATCTATCACTGGGCCCTGCATCCCTGGGCGATCTACGCGGTCGTCGCCCTCTCGCTTGCATTCTTTTCCTATAATCGCGGCCTGCCTCTGACCCTGCGGTCTTCCTTCTATCCGCTGCTCGGAGAACGGGTCTGGGGATGGTGGGGCCATACCATCGACACAGTCGCCGTATTCGCGACGCTGTTCGGACTGGCGACCTCGCTCGGTTTCGGCACCCAGCAGGCGCTGGCGGGCATGAACTATCTGTTTGGATGGAGCACCGGCGACTTCGCCAAGGTGCTGCTGATCGCAGTGATCACCGTGATCGCGCTGATTTCGGTGCTGCGCGGCCTCGACGGCGGCGTCAAGCTGCTGTCGGAAATCAACATCGCGATGGCGGCGCTGCTGCTCGTCTTTGTCATGCTAATCGGACCGACGGGCGACATTTTCTCGGCGATTGTCTCCGGCGGCCTGGCCTATGCACGGGAGATCATACCGCTTTCCATGCCCTTCGGACGCGAGGACACAAACTTCTCGCAGGGCTGGACGTCGTTCTACTGGGCCTGGTGGATCTCCTGGTCGCCTTTCGTCGGCATGTTCATCGCGCGCGTATCGCGCGGGCGTTCGGTGCGCGAATTCATCTTCTGCGTGATCATCATACCCACCATAGTCTGCATCCTTTGGATGGGCGTCTTTGGAGGCACGGCGATATCGCAAGTGGTCGCCGACGCGTCGGCCGCCGTGAAGGACGCGCCGCTCGAGCTCAAGCTCTTCGAGATGCTGCAACCGCTGCCGCTGGCGACCTTCACCTCGTTCCTCGGCATCATACTCGTGCTTGTGTTCTTCATCACGTCGTCGGATTCCGGCTCGCTGGTGATCGACACCATTACAGCCGGCGGCAAGACCAGCGCGCCGGTCGCGCAGCGCGTGTTCTGGTGCACATTCGAGGGCGTCGTCGCAGCAGTGCTTCTGCTGGTTGGGGGCGCAACAGCGCTGACCGCGCTGCAGGCAATGGCCGTCAGCACCGGTTTCCCGTTCACCATCGTGCTTCTGGCCATGTGCGTCAGCCTGTATCTTGGCTTGCGAGAAACGCAGAAGATGCAGCAGGATGCCTGACAGGCGCCCCGCAGCCCGAAGGACGCTGTGAAGCAAGAGGAACAGGACAATGTACAAGAACATCATGGTTCCCGTCGATCTCGCCCATGAGAGCCGGCTGGAAAAAGCGCTCGCAACAGCCGCCGATCTCGGCCGTCACTACGGCGCGGAGATTCATCTGATCGGCGTGACGGGCGTGCAGCCGGGAACTGTCGCCCACACGCCGGAGGAATACAAGCGGATTCTGGACGAATTCGCCGACCGGCTTTCGCGTGAAAAAGGCGTAGGTTTTCATGCCCACGCCGAGGTTTCCCACGATCCAGCCGTCGAGCTGGACAAGATCATCGAACGCAAGTCGGAGGAGATCGGCGTCGATCTCGTCATCATGGCGTCGCACGTGCCGGGGTTCGTCGACCATTTTGTACGATCCAACGCCGGCTATCTTGTCGAGCATTCAAAAATTTCGGTGTTTGTCGTCAGAGGTTAGGTTTGGCGATCAGAGACCGCAGATTTCTCGGTCGATGGTGACGCGGCCGTCTTCATAACCGTCGCTGCGGCTTAAAAATACGTGTTCGATGGTCGCGCCCGCTTCGAACAACTGGCGCAATAGTCCGTTGTTGCAATTGCCCTGAGTCAGGACTCTACGCCATTGTTCCACACTCGCGCCGTCATCAGAAACGACGCTATAGATATAGAGCAGCGTATCGCTTTTTATTTCAACCCGGATCAGGATCCGTGCGTCTTCGAAGTTGGCGGGTACGTCGACGCCCTTGGCGACCAGGCCCAGAGTTCGGGTCAGCCCATAGGTGAGCAGAGCGATATCCAATCTTTGTTCCAGCTTGTCCGGCGTAGAGAAACGGTCTTCGTTTATCCGCTGCACTCTTTCTGGCAGACTATTGATCAGGGTAACACCGATAACCCCGGACACCAGGCCGATAACAACGCCCATAGACCCTGAGAAGAGGCGCGGAGCCATTATTTTCCTCTCGGAAAACAGATCCTGGCCGCGTGCGAAAACGAGATAGAATCCCGCCAGTGGGATGAAAGCCAGGATCGCACCGTAGCCGTGTCCGAATATGTCTCGTGACCGGGCCATCGCCAGCACAGCTAAGAGAAAACCATAAATAAAGAAGGAGATGAACTGGACGAAATATAGCAGCCAGAGAAAACCGCCGCTCATTGCGATCGGAGCGGCCAGCCGGAACTGCATTGTCACCGATAAAGCCAGAAAGAGCAGAAAGGAACAGGCAAGTAGGGAGCGCGGTCGAGTTCGCCAAGACTCCTGGCGAAAACGGGTGCGAACAGCCCGCCAATGATCATGAACAGGATGTTCAGTGCTATGATGTACGAAACTGAAACGGTCGACAGTTTCAGGGCAAGATTTTCAAGCATCAATATCGGCAAAGAGACAGGTTGGAATATAGTGTCGAGCCTAGCTGGCAGGGGATGGTTGTCAATCGTCGCCCGGCGCCTCAACCAGTTTCGGCTTGTAATCGCTCATTCAACCTTTATATTAGTATATACTAATATATGATCTGCAGCGGTCACGCGCTATTTCAGCGGACCAGACGACAGGAGGATTCAATGAGTAACCAAGGCTACACCATCAACCGCACATTCGAGAACGACAGCTTCGACGCGATCGTCGAACGCGCCCGCATGGCGCTTGCCGATCAAGGTTTCGGCGTCCTGACGGAAATCGACGTCAAGGCGACGATGAAAAAGAAGATCGACGCCGATATGGACAACTATCTCATTCTCGGCGCCTGCAATCCGAAGCTTGCGTTCAGCGCCTTGCAGTCGGAGCCGCGGATCGGCGCGATGCTGCCCTGCAACGTGATCGTCCGATCGACCCCGGGACAGGGCGTCGAGGTCAGCGCCGTCGATCCTGTCGCCTCGATGCAGGCGGTGGAAAATAACGAACTCGGGGCGGTCGCCGGCAAGGTGCGCAGCATGCTTGAAACGGTCGTTGCGGCGATCTGACTCTGCGCATTCAAGGTGGCGATTGCCACAGAACGCAATCCTGATTTGCAGCACGATATAGCAGCGCGGGCGCAGGTTTCATGCGGCCCGGCGTGAAAAGGAGGCATGCCATGACCGACTATATCGTACTGAGAGACAAAAGCCTGGGACGTCTCAATCCCGGCGAACTGGAATCACTCAGGCCAACAGGCGGGCCTGGGCCATTTTCCGACCGCTTCGGTCCTTCCTCACATCCGGTGATCGAACCGGAACCGGAAATCAGCGTCGAATCACTCGAACAGTCCGACATGCGCGACCTGGCCCGGGACCCGACATTCCGGCAGAAGGCCCGGCCGATGCCGACCAAACTGATCGACACGGTTGGAACATCAAACGCCCACCCGCAAGGCCAGACCACCTGGGGCGTTCACGCCGTGGGAGCAGATGACACCGATGTAAACGGCTCCGGCGTGACGGTCGCGGTGCTCGACACCGGCATCGATCACGATCATGTCGCGTTTTCCGGCGTCAACATCATCGAGAGAGACTTCACCGGAACCGGCAACGGAGACGGAAACGGCCACGGCACCCATTGCGCCGGCACGATCTTCGGAAGAAACGTAGACGGGTTGCGCATAGGCGTGGCGCCGGGCGTCTCGACGGCCCTGATCGGAAAAGTGCTCGACGACAATGGCAGCGGCGGATCGCAAATGCTTTTCGAGGCCATGCAGTGGGCGGCCATCCAGCAAAGCGCCCACGTGATCTCGATGTCGCTGGGTTTTGATTTTCCAGGACTTGCGAAAAGCCTCGCCGACCAGGGTTGGCCTGTCGAAATCGCCAGCTCGGTTGCTCTCGAGGCCTACCGGGAAAACCTGCGCATGTTCGACGCAATCATGGACATGATACGCGCGCACAGCGCCTTCAGCGGCGGAAGCGTTGTTGTCGCCGCCGCCGGCAATGAGAGCCGCAGACAGGTGCACGCGAACTTCGAAGTCAGCGTTTCCGTGCCGGCCGCCGCCGTAGGCGTGGTTTCCGTAGGCGCCGCGGGAGAAGGGCAGAACGGCCTGACCATAGCCGATTTTTCCAACACAAACCCGCTCGTCTGCGGCCCCGGCGTGAACGTGATTTCAGCCAAAGCCAATGGCGGTCTTGTATCCTTCAACGGCACAAGCATGGCGACGCCCCATGTCGCGGGGGTCGCCGCCTTGTGGTGGGAAAAACTTCAGACCCTGCCCATTCCGGTGACATCGGACACGGTGAGAGCGCGGATCCTGTCAAGTTCCGTCACTGATCCCTTTGCGCCGGGTGTCGACATACCCGATCGCGGGGCCGGTCTGGTTTCGGCGCCCCATATACACTGAATGGATAATTGCTCCCGGTCGCGTATCGCGAGAACGCGACCGGCAATAGATGACAAACAAGATTAACTTGTATTAAGGGTTGTATATCTTATCAAGAAATAGATTATAACTCCAAACCTGTAATTCTTTTAACCATAGTGACTAGCAAAAATTTCCAGTAACGCTTAAAAAGAGGCGATAGAAGGATTCCAGGATACAACGACAGTCATATGAGCGCCGCATCTAAAGACTATACCCGCGAAATGCTGATACCGGATATCCCCTATACGGCACCGGAAAACGAGACTGAAAAAACTATCGTTCGCATATGGTCGGAGGCGTTTGGCATCGCCGATATTGGCGTTGAGGACGATTTCTTCGATCTCGGAGGCGAATCCGCGATCGCGGTGACTGTAGCCAGAAAGACTTCCGAAGCCTTCGGCGTGACACTCAAGGCCGGCGCCTTCCTGGAATCGCGGACCGTTCGCGACATTGCGCACCTGCTGGCCGATAAAACCCGCGCAGCGCTGCCCACGCATATCGTGAAACTGCGCACCGGCGGTGACCGCATCCCGATCTTCATCGTCCATGGCGCCGCCGGCATTCTGTTTCCGAACGACGCCTTCATGGACGGTTTTCACGACGATCAGCCGGTCTACGCCTTCCAGGTTCCTGGTTATGACGGCAATTGCGAACCGCTTTCAACAGTGGAAGACATCGCGGCCGAATATCTTCGTTGCATGAAGCTCGCGAGCCCCCGTGGCCCATGGCACCTTGCCGGTTTCTGCCACGGTTCCTGGATCGCTTTCGAGATGGCGCGGCGCCTGGCCGATGAAGGCCAGAAACCGCTCAGCCTCACGCTGCTCGATCCCGGCGTTCAGGAAGGCCGCATGCATAGCGAGTTCATGCGAGAAGTCGCACAGCGGCGCTGCGGAATGCTCAGCGGCCTAAAACTGGGCAGCAAGAGACTGGCGGACACCATTCGGTGTTATAGCACGACCGGCAAATGGATCGACCCCTCCGATCCGGCGGCTTACGATATTCCTGAGGTCTGGGACTACATACAAAAGCGCAACGGCAGGAAACTCGCCAAGGCGATCGCGCGAGACAATGTCGCTACCGGCGAAGGCGACATAAAACCGTGGATGGCCGATCGCAGCGAAACTTTCGAAAACGAAAGGGAACTTGAATTTCGCAGATCGCCGCAAGCCAGTCATGCTGCGAACCTGCTCAAACGCGCCTTTCACAAATACTCCTCCGATACGCCGCTGGAGATGCCCGTGCACCTGATCGCAAGCGCGTTTCAGGCCGCCAAGATTGACGAACCTTCCTATCCGCTGAGACGGCTGATGCCAAACCTCGAAGTCACGGTGCTCGGCAAATACCACCATGACACCATTTCAACGCGGGATTCCGGCAATTCTTCAATCATTCAGCGCGTCGCCGACGAAGCAAGCCAGGATTGATGCAACCTTCTCCTGTGTTCGGCGACCAGGTTCGCTGACGCGCCGATCCGGAAGTATTCAAAAAGTGCCTTTCGGTCCAACGCGGTTTGAGCAATAGTATCGCAAGTTCAATATCCCTATCCAGACAAAGCGAAACAGAACAGTGGCTGCAACCGAGGAACTAACGCGCGATTCGCTCATGCTGGACACGCCTCATGCGGCGCCGACAAGCAAGGCCGAGGACACCATCCTGCAGATCTGGTCGGATGCATTCGGCATAAGCGGCCTCGGTATCGATGACGATTTCTTCGATCTGAACGGCGATTCCCTGGTTGCCGAGACGATCACGAACAAGATCAGCGAAGCCTTCGACATTCCCCTGAAGCCGGGCGCACTGGTCGAAGCCAATACGGTGCGCGAGATCGCCGCGCTTCTGCAAGGCAAATCCGGACCGGCGCTTCCAAGTCATATCGTTTTGCTGCGTTCTAACGGCGACCGTGATCCGTTGTTCATCGTTCACGGTGCGGCCGGCCAATTGTTTCCCACGCAAGCCTTCTTGAACGGGTTTCACGAAGACCAGCCCGTCTACGCTTTCCAGGTTCCGGGCTATGACGGCCAGAACGAACCGATGGACACCGTCGAGGCCATCGCCTCGGAATATCTGCGCTGCATGAAAATGGTCAGCCCCGATGGCCCCTGGCATCTGGCAGCCTTCTGCCAGGGCTCATGGATCGCTTTCGAGATGGCCTTGCAACTGCGCAGGGAAGGCAAGCGTCCTCTCAGCCTCACCCTCATCGATCCTGGCGTTATCAACGAAAGCAGAATGCACAGGGACTTCATGCGAACCATGGGCCGGAAGAACGGGAGCGGCCTGTCGTCCCTGCTGTCCGAAACCCGGTTCCGGTACAAGAGCCTGTTGAACAGGATCAGGTGCTATCGGGCGACCGGCATATGGGCGGACCCTACAGATCCGGATTACTATCACATTCCAGAAGTCTGGGACTACATGCAGACCCGGAACAGCCAACGTATGGCAAGGGCGATGAAAAAGGTCGAAACCTCCGGCAGCGACGAGGAACGCGGCGAGCGACAGGCCATCAGGGACGACCTGGATCAGATGAAAGCCCTGCACGAACCGGAAGCGTTCGACAACGAGAGGGAACTGGAGATCCGGCGGACCCCCGAAGCCAATATGGCTGCCCGGAAGCTGAAGCTTGCTTTCTATCGGTACGGGCCCGACACGCCAATCGACCTGCCGGTCCATCTCGTCACCAGCGAGTTCCGAAACCGCAACCTCGACAATCCCCTGTTTCCGATCCGCCGCTGGATGCCGAATCTGAGCATTCTAGTTCAGGGTCAGTACCACAGCGACACGGTATCGACCCGCGGCCCGGAAAACTCTTCGATGATGCAGCAGGTAATTGATACCGCGACCAGCGACCGGTCTGCCCGGTGAGCCACGACCGCGCAAGCCACTTTGTGCACAAGACGACGGTTGCCGTCTGATAAACACAGTCGGATCCTGACGATATGGACTGGACAGCCACGGCAACCCTTTAGTATCAGATCGTGCGCGAGGGCCGAAACGAAGCGAAACTGGCCTGGTTCTGCCGGCGTGCAGCAGGCAAGTATCCGCACATGATCCGGAATTTGCCAGGTTCGAAACGAACCAGGCGCATCTGAGTCGGCCAGGATAGAAGCAAAGAAGAGCGAAGTCGAAGTGTCATTTTTCGGGCGGTTGAGGTTCAAGCGTAACAGGAAACGCATTCACGAAACGATCCGCCGCGCCCACATGATCAGCGAACAGGATCCCGCCATGAGCGCACGCGCTTTCCGGATGGCGGACGATCTCGTCGCCTCCGCACGACGCAAAAGCGGCGTGAACGAACGAAACTGGCCGTTCTATCTGGATTTCAGTCTTTCCGCCTTTGACCTCGAAGGCGCCGAAGATCTGACGAAGCAGGCTTGCGGGCACAATTACCCCGAAAGCGACAAGGCCCGGCGCGACATCGAGACGATCCGCCTGGAGACCGAACCCATCAGCAAGGAGATCGCGGCCGCCCGGAAGCATTTTCTGAGCAACACGATCGCGGCGCAGCATCCCGATCTGGTAGTCGCGATACCGTCCGTCATCCTCGACAGGCATACCGTCAACACTCCGGTCGACCCCGGTCAAATACGCTTCATCTATCGTGAGATCTTCGAAATCCTTCGCCGGCACAATATCTGCTATGGCGTGAGTAGCCGGTTGAACCAGCATGGCCGACCGCATCTCGACAACGGTGTCAAATATATCGGCTTCAGAACCGAGGATCCCACCAGGCGAGGCCTCCATTTTTCCACGACGGAAAAAAAGGGCTTCTTTTCCTTCGACAGGAAAGGCTATGCCGGCTGGTCCGAATTTTCCAGGCTGAGTCCGGACCAGATCCTGGCGCTTGCGCCCGATCAGAAAACGGCTGACATCTTCTTCGAGAAGGAAGCTCGCGACATGATCAACAGCAACGCTTCCAAATACCGACAGCCCGACGGTCAGGCTGATCTGCAGCTCGATCGTCCCTATATCTTCGTTGCCATGCAGACGGTGAATGACGCGGTTCAGCAGCTTGCCTATGTACCCATGCTGGAGATGCTGGACGAGGTCTGTGACACCGCCGGAAAGGCCGGTTTCGCGGTTGTCGCCAAACGCCACCCGCTATGCAGATCGCCGGAGGTCGAAGCCGCGCTGGAACGCCATTCGACCTCCGACGATTTCTTTGTCTCTCAAGGCTCCATACACAAGCTGATCAGTTCCAGTGTCGCTGTCTGCACGGTCAATTCCAGCGTGGGCGCCGAAGCGCTGCTGCATCTCAAGCCAGTTTTTGTATTCGGAGGCGCCCCTTATCAGCAGGCCTGCTTCGTGGTTCGGGAAAAAAGCGCCTTCCAGTCTATGTTCGTTCCGGATCGGCTTCCCCATGACGAGGCATTTATCCGCAAGTTCTTCCATGTCTTCCGCAATCATTATGAGCTTGACATCGAAGACAGCGCATTTTCCGGCAAGCTGGAAGAGCGAATTCTGGATCTCGTCAATGCGACCGGTGACATGGATAATGCGGCGGATACGACGATGCGAAGGATGGGAACAGGTCAGTGAGCCAGCATACGGAAACCATCACCCGGGAATCGCTAATGCTGGATACGCCCTTTGCGGCTCCCTCCAACGAAACCGAAACGACCATCCTGACTATATGGTCCGAAGCGTTCGGGATCGCCGGTCTCGGAATTGACGACGACTTCTTCGATCTCGGCGGCAATTCGCTGATAGCCGCGACGGTTACCCGCCAGATCGGCGAAGCGCTCGGTGTTCCATTGAAGACCGGCGCGCTTGTGGAGGCCAACACGGTTCGCGAGATCGCGATGCTGGTGCAGGACAGGACAGGATCGTCCCTGCCTTCGCATATCGTGCCTCTGCGCTCCGTCGGCGACCGCATCCCGATCTTCATCGTCCATGGCGCTGCGGGCCTGCTATTTCCCTCTCCCGCCTTCATGGGCGGATTCCACGACGACCAGCCGGTCTATGCCTTCCAGGTTCCGGGCTATGACGGCCAGTCGGAACCGCTGGAAACGGTCGAGGCGATTGCCTCCGAATATCTGCGCTGCATGAAGTTGGTGAGCCCGAGAGGCCCCTGGCATCTCTCCGGCTTCTGCCACGGATCCTGGATTGCTTTCGAGATGGCCTCGCAATTGCGGGATGAAGGGCAGAAGCCGGAGAGCGTGACGGTGGTCGACCCGGGCGTCCAGGAAGGCAGGATGCTCAGCGACTACATGCATTTCCTGAGACGTCACGGGAAAGGCCCGGTTGCGGCTTCTCTCTCAGAGATGAAATCCCAGTGCAAAGGCCTCCTGAACACCTGGCGCTGTTACCGGGCGACCGGCATCTGGGCCGATCCCACGAACCCGGATTCCTGCGACATCCCGCAAGTCTGGGACTATATCGACATGCGCAACCGCAAACGCCAGGCGCGGGCCCTGAAAAAGGCGGCCGCGACGGCCTCCAGAGAGGAACTGGAGGAGCGCCAGTGGATGTGGGACCGGCAGGATGAAGGCGCCTTCGAAACCGAGAAGGAACTGGAACTGCGCCGCACCGCGGAAGCCAATACGGCGATCGACAAGCTCAAGCTCGCCTATTACAAATACGCCCCTCGGAAATCTCTGGACATTCCGGCGCACATGATCGCCAGCGAATTTCAGAACGAGAAGCTGAAGGACCCGACATACCCGATCCGTCGTTTCATGCCCGATCTCGACATCACCGTGCTCGGCCAGTATCACAACGACACGGTTTCGACCAGTGGTCCGGAAAACGCCTCCATCATTCAGCGCGTCGCCGACGAGGCATCTGGCTGCTGAGTCTCATCGACGATGACGATCAAGCTGGTTTGACATCATCATGGGCGACAAAATTTGCCTTCTACAATATTTGTATTCTTTATTGTCACGGCAAAAATTGCTTCTTGCAATACAGAGGCATCTGTTCGTCAGATGATTTTAACAGCCGCTTAACGTCTCTGTGCAGTATGTATTTATCGTATATGTGTATTTTCCGCTTTAGAGCTGGCTAGAAGCTGGCGCTATGTATTGAGTGAAAGCTTATGAGTCTGCCGAGTGCAACCCGAGTGAAAGAACAGGTTTTCGAAGAGATAGGAGAAGAATGGCTATCCTATCTGAAACGGGGTTTTGAAACCGAGGATCCCGAGTCGCACACGGCGTTCTGGAAAAAACGCCTGGAGATCGCCAGGCCTTCGGACTCCGAAGGAAGGATCAATCGGGACGTACTGGAGAACTTCAGGGGATCGAGGGTCAGCGTCGGCGACAACCCCACGCCGGCGCGCGGCGGATTAAGCAGATTCGGCATGAAACGGGGAGAACGGGCCATGCTGAAACGCTGCCTGCAAGCCATCAGGAATGATGGCGATGAAAGCCTCCTGAGAAAATACCCCAGTCATCCGGCAGGCAATCCGTTGACGTTCGACTGGAAGGGCGTGCCCGTAACGCACAGATGGATCAAGCACATCCATCATCTCGGTATGGTCAACCGGGTGCTGGGGTCCCGACTTCCGCAAGGGTTCGCGCTGCTCGACATCGGCAGCAGTTACGGGATTTTCAGCTATCTGATGTTTCGTGAGTATCCGGGTTCGCACCACATACTCGTTGACCTTCCCAATCAGCTGATTTTTGCCCACTACTATCTGCGAAGTTGTTTTCCCGAAGCGCGGATTGCCGGTCCCGCGGAACTGCAGAAATACGGTTCCATTACGCGTGATGTGGTTGAAAATTACGACTTTATTCTGCTGCCGACCGATATCTACGAGAAACTTGCGGCGGACAGTGTCGATCTGGTCACAAGTTTCGCCTGCCTTGGCGAACTGAAACGCATTTATTTCGACAGTTACGTCAAATCTCCACCTTTTCGCACGGCGCGCTATCTTTATACCGCCAACCCCGTCGACAAGCTCGCCGGCATGCGGGACGCGGAGGTATGCGTGCTCGATTATCCGATTCTCGATGCCGCTAAACGACTGTTCTTCGGAATATCGCCGGTGTTTCTTTTTCCCTATTTGCCACCGTCACCGCACCGACTGTTCGGATACAAGCTTTGGTGGCACGATCCCTTTTTTGAATGCATCACAGAAATTTGAACCCAGAGGCTATGACAATGGGACAAGTGGACCTCAAGATAGACGCACCCAATGCCGGGTGGTCGTTCGAAAACATATCCAACGAATTCGATCGGCATGTCGAGCGCTCAGTACCACTCTATCAGCAGGGTCACGAGCTGGTATGCCAGCTAAGCGATTTTTTCCTGCCGAGAAACGCGGTCGTGACGGAGATCGGAACTTCCACCGGCGTCCTTGCAGAGCGGTTCCTCAACCACCATGCCGACAGGAGCGACATCCGTTATGTCGGAATAGACATTGTCGACAGCATGATCGAAAAGGCATCGGAAAAGATGCAAGCCGACCGTCGTGCGGAATTCATCACGGCGGACATCCTCTCCCACCCTTTCGAACGCAGCAATATGATTATCTCATACTATTGCATCCAGTTCATTTCTCCGAGAGTGAGGCAGAACGTCTTCGACATCGTCTACCAGACGCTTGAATGGGGCGGCGCATTTCTGCTTTTCGAAAAGGTTCGGGCGCCGGATGCCCGTTTTCAGGATATTTGCGGCCAAGTCTACCAGGAATACAAACTGCATCAGAATTTCAGCGAAGCCGAAATTCTCAACAAGCAAAGAAGCCTGAAAGGCGTACTTGAACCCTTCTCCACCCAGGGCAACATCGACCTGATGAAGCGGGCCGGATTCGTCGACATTATGTCTGTTATGAAATGGGTCAATTTCGAAGGCTTTTTGGCTATCAAATAGATCCGGAGTCCGCAAGAACCTGACCCGCAAACCTCCCTGAGCCTTGGAGAGTTCCAAAGGATGAAATAGTCCGGCTCTGGGTCGGGCTTATCTTGTCTCCCGATCAGCACTATTCTTGCGGAAATGTCGACGAGCCGGGTGTCAATCCGGGCGGGCGAGTTCACGGCAAAGCCTGTCCAGGCCCGGTCGATTCAGCTCCATGTGATAGACAAAACTTTTCTGCAGGCTGTTAAAGCGACGCCCTCTGACGTCGTTGCGCTTCAGGTCACGACGGGCCAGCATCGCACAGCGGAAATCCTGGATCACTTCCCGGAGATCCTGGAAAGAACGAGGAATGCTGCGGGGGACAGAATAGTCGGACCACGGCGTCATCGATCGATAGAGACGGTAGATGCCGGCGCCCGGTGCATTGCGCATCTTCCACGGCTTCTCCTTGCCTATGAAGTGGAGGACGGCCGGCCGAACCAATGGGTCGCGATTGGTCTTTGCTATGAAGTTCCAGCGACCGTGTATCGGCAAAATATCCTGCCAGGCGACGGCGCACAGAACGTCCTGGGTCGGGAACCGGATGATGTCGCGATTGTTTCGTGCAAATGTCTCGGCACGCGTGGTGATGTCATTTTTGCGCCAGGCGGCCGGATCGATGAGGAGGGAACCTGTATTGAAATAGGTGCCTGTCTCGGGCATTCCCAGTTCGCGCTTCCTCGCAGACATCCGGTCGAGAGTCGCATCGGGAATGGCAGCCAGCGTTCTGCCGGAAAGATCCGTTTCCATCAGCCCGGTCAGATCGTCGGTAACCACCATATCGCAATCCAGATAGAGCAATCTTGAGCAGCCGGCCGGCGCCAGATCCGCCAGGAAGAACTTTAGCCAGACGCCGGCCGACCATCGTTCGAAGAGGGGAAACTGCGAGAGATCAACACCGGACGCCTCGACCATCGAAAGCTCTACGCCGACCCGGGCCGAAAAAGTTTCGAGCTTTTCCCTGTTTTCCGCGCTGATCCCGTTGGAGACCAGCATGACGGGGTATCCGGGGCTGTTGCAGGCGATGGAACCGAGAAGTGTCGCGAAATGCGGAACGAAATTCTCATCAGCGATTGCACAGATACAATTCATCGGCCACCTTTGCTAAGCTCCGGATCCGGACTGGACTGACGCCATTGCCGAGACCTCTCGGCAGACATTCGGTTCGGGAGCCTCATCCACGGAAGAGAGCACCAAGTCTCACTCGTTTCCGGTCCTTTATCCGACGAAAAAACGAATTTCGATCATGACTACAATATAGGCAAGCATCTGTCGCTCGCAAAGGAACATTTCGGCAAACATATCAAGGAAATGGTGATGACAAGGGAGTTCAGCGCGGGCTGGAGGCTCCGGCGGGTTTCCGCGAGCGGCGCGATGGTCTTTGCCGAAAATCCCGCAATGCATGCGCCCTTGCGGCGAATGGGCCCGCCATCGCTAACATTCTGACTTTCCATAATGGCAATTCGATGATGCTGATCGGAGAGATGGTGAAATGACGCCTGACGCCACACCGACAAATGCGAGGCTGGAAAAAGCAGAAAACTTTGCTACGCTTGTAGCGTTTCAGGCAGAAAGCCGATCATCGAACGGGTTCGAACATGTCTCGTGAAAGCAGGATTGTCGCGGAGTTCACACCTCGCGAAGAACTGTGGAATGCCGCGACGCACGCCATGGGCGCGATGCTTGCGATCATCGGACTGATCGTGCTTCTGACCCGCGCCGAGACCATCGGTCAAGCGGGAAGCCTGATGGTTTTCGCTGTTTACGGGGCGGCCCTGGTTCTGCTCTATATATTCTCCGCCGGGCATCACGCGATCGCGCATCCGTCGACCAAGCAGGTGTTCCTGGCGCTGGACCATTGCGGAATCTATCTGCTGATCGCAGGCACCTATACGCCGTTCTTTCTTATCATGCCCCCCGGTCAGGGATGGTTGTTGCTGGCCTTCATATGGGGCCTGGCGGGCGCTGGCATAAGCGTCCAGATAACGTGTTTCATGACCGGATACAGCGATCATTACGAGCGTTTCGCCTTCATCGCCTATCTCGCTTTGGGATGGATTCCGCTTTTCTGGGTCTGGGACGATGTCATCACGGGAATTCCGACGGGCGGACTGGCGCTGCTAGCCGCCGGCGGACTGGCCTATACGACCGGCGTGGCCTTCTATCTGTGGCGAAGCCTCGTCCATCATCATGCGATCTGGCACCTGTTCGTCGTGGCAGGCAGCGCTCTGCAGTTTCTGACCATCTATCTCTACGTGGCGCCGGTGACGAACTGATCAAGCCGGCTTGCGTCTTGCAGCCGGCCTTTGATATGGAGACAGTCCGGAGCCGAAGCCAAACTGACGATAAGGGATCGATGATGGCGAAAGACGATAATGAGCTGGACAAGCTGCGCGGCGCGCTCGACGTGCTTTTTGAACTCAAGGAAGAATTTGCGCAGTGGGTCGACGAGGCTCAGGACGGCTCAAAACACGAGGCCCTCGACAACGTTCTCAACCATGTCGAAACCATGGAGCGGGAATATCGCAGACGCTTCGAGGAAGCGTCGCGCGACTGAGGCCAACCAGCCGCGCGAAGACAGTCTCCCGTCTGCCAACGCCCTCAATATTGAGGGCCGATGATATCAGTCGCCGCTGTTGATGCTGTGCACGCTTTCAAGCACGAAATGCTGGAAGATGAGCGGTTGACGGCGCGCTCCTTCCAGTTCTTCAAGCACCTTGTGTCTCACTCCGGCCGCCTGCCAGGCCTGCATCGCCTCTTCGTCGGGGAAGATGGATATGGCGACGACTTCGCTTGCGTGTTCGTCGACGAGAAAGAATATCAGCCGGTCCAGACCATGATCGTTGATCGCCTCGGTGAACCCGTCGATCACCAGCTTCTTGCCGGCCTCGAAATCGGCCGGTTTAAATTTGTGGGTGTAGACGATCACCGGATCGCCTTCATCGGGAATGAGCAAGCTCTCCTGCGCGGAAGCAGGCGCTGAAGCCCATGACGCAACAAAAAGCAAAGCGACCACCAGAAGCAAATGCGGTTTCATGAAAATACCTCCAATTTGAACCCCTACAGTCAGTACACAGGCTACGCGCCCATGCAACCTATGCGATCTAGTAGTACCGTTTCAATTTGACGGTTTTTCACATTCCGGTTTGAACATTAATGGCGGCGCCGGCTCAGGGTGTCGCGCCGAGACATTGCTGGATGTAATCGCCCACCCGCGTGACGAGGCTGCTCGGCACGCCGACATGCCCCCTATCGTGCCGCCAGAGCTCGGCCTGGCCGCCGGCCTGCTTCACGGCTTTCTCATAAGCCACAGACTGGCTGAACGGCACGATGTCGTCGCGCGTGCCATGAACGAGAATCGTCGGCGACATTCCGCCATGCACGGCATACAACGGCGAGGCTTTGCGGGCATCGTAATCTCCCAGCATCTTTGTCGTTTCATTGTTCTGCAGGGTCGTGAAATCCAGCGGCGGAGCATAGAGCACGGTGCACCGCGGGTTTTCCGTTATGCCGAGCCAGGCGGCTTCCGTGCTGCCAGCGCTTGCGCCGCGAACCGCATAGCGATCGGGGTCCAGACCCCATTTGCGGGCGTTCTTCCTCGCAAATTCGAACCCGTTCTCCACGTCGACGCGCTGGGCGGGCCAGGTCGCCTGGTCCGAGAGGCGATAATCGGTGGAAACGATGGCGACGCCGCGGGCCGTGATCTGCTGCGAAAACCGATAGCTCGGCATCGTGTTTCTGTGCATCCAGCCGCCGCCTGGAACATTAAACAACCATGGGATCGGACCTTCCGCATTGACCGGCTTCTGCACGATCACTTCGTTTCCGAATTTGTCGAAGACGTATCTTTCCGTTGTATAGGACAGCGGTCCCGCCGGCGGTTTGAATTCACTGTCGCCGGACTTGCATCCAGCCGCCGCAAGCGCCACCAATAGGGCCAGAAGACAAACTCTTACTATCATCATTGGTATGGGATTCCTTTCGAGCCGCTTCTGTCGGCGGCCTATAAGGCGGTTTCATGACGAAGCTTCTGATTGGAAGAAACCGGCTGAACGGATGCTGAACGAATGGTTACCGCGCTGGGTTGCATCAGGCGTCATGGTAACAAAGCAGGTTGAAAAATGGCGCTTCGGCTTGTCGGGCGACACGACGTGAAATCTATGCGCCGAATGATGATTGAAGGCGCGTTAACAGTATTGGGCACAGTTCGTGGACGTGTCACATATTATTGAGTAAGATTTGACACGGTACGTTTTGAAAATAATGGCAACGAATCAAACGAGGTTGAGAATGATACAGAAAAAGATTGTCGCGCTTACCAGCGCGTTCATGATGATCGCAGGCCTTATGCTTGCCCCGACGACCGCCTATGCAGGCCAGGGAAAAATTTCCATGGAACTTCTCAAAGCCGCCTTCGTCGTTGGCGGCACGGGCGGAAAAGGCACGCTGACCTTCGACGGCAAGACTTATCCGTTGCGGATCGGCGGCTTGAGCGCCGGATGGCAGATTTCGCTTTCGAAGGCCAATCTGCAAGGAACCGTCAAGAACATCAATCAGCCTTCCGACATCATCGGCGTCTATTCGGCGGCGGGCGCGGGCCTTGCTATTGCGGCAGGGGCCAAGACAGCCGTGATGATCAACGACAAAGGCGTAACCCTTGAATTGATCGGAACACAAATGGGCGTCGACGCGTCGCTCAACCTCGAAGGCCTTTCGGTCAAAATGCGCTGATCCTTGGGCTAACCGGGATCACCCGGCTGCGGTCTCCGGTCGCAGCCGTTTAATCCTTGCGCACGCGTTCGAAGACGATCCCGTCTATCTCGAAGTGCAGCCGGTCCGGCGCCGACCAGACATGCTGTGTGCCATCATCGCACAGCAGGGTTGGCGAGGCGGGAATCAGGCATTCCATGCTGACACAGAAACTCTCCAGACAGCCCGGCCGCCGCAGCCTGTAACGTCCCTGCATGGTGCGATTGATGATGTGGCCGGACACATCGCGCCAGATCCAGAAGCTGTGCCGGAGCCGATCGACCTGCCTCACGAACAGGCAATTATTGTCGCGGCCCCTGCTGAATTGCGCCGCACAGCGCTGCATCAGATCAGAATATTGCACCATCGCGACCGTATCGCGTCCTTCCGCGTCCACTGACAGTTTACTGGACAGAAGCTCCACCGAGATTTCGATGCTGGATCGCGCCGGCGCGGAGAGGCAAAGAAGCATGACAAGGCAACACAGGACGCCCGATATGCTGTTTCTTCTCATCCCGTACCTGTCTGCATTTTCAAACCCTGCCGTCATCAAACAGACAGGTCGCGCTCGTTTCAAGTCGAGATTGATGCCTGAGAAAAATGTCGCGATTCTGGCGCCGGCCAAGTTAAGGCGACAAGTGGCGTATTCAGACGCGCGAGGAATCAGGTGGTCTGCTTGTTCCAATCATATAAACAATGCGATAGGTAGTGTTCTTCCGTGTCGTGCGACAGCAGGCGCCGGGCACCGAGGAGACCAGCATGAGGGATGCGCCAGCCGGAAAAGAAACCCAGCAAAGGCTTTCCGGCATCGCGCTGATGTGCTTTGGGGTCGCCTGCCTGTGCGTCAACGACGCCCTTGCCAAGGCCCTGACCGCCAGCTATTCGCCGCTCCAGATCATGTTCATGCGCAATATCATCGCGCTGCCCTTCGCCATTCTTATCGCGCTGAAAATGGGTGGCGTGAGCGCCCTGAAGTCCACCAGGCCGGTGACGCACTTGCTGCGCACTGTGTTGTGGATCGCTGCGACCTTGTTGTTCTTCACCAGCGTCAAGCTGTTGCAATTGGCGGAGGCGACGGCGCTGATTTTCGTGGCGCCGCTTTTCATTACCGCCATTTCCGCACTGTTTCTGCGCGAGCACGTCGGCTGGCGCCGCTGGATGGCGGTGATCGTCGGCTTCATCGGCGTGGTCATCGTTATCCGGCCGGGCGGATCGACTTTCCAGCCGGCCTCGCTGCTGCCGGTGGCGACCGCCTTGATCTACGCCTTGCTGATGATCAGCGCCCGCTGGGTGGACGCGCGCGAAAGCATGTGGACGCTTATGCTCTACCTGACCGGCTGCAGCGCCTTCCTGAGCAGCTTCATCACGCCGTTCTTCTGGAGCGCCATTCGGTTGGAACATCTCTGGCTGTTCGTCGCGATCGCCCTGTTCGGCACGGCCGGCATGACGATGATGACCCAGGCCTTCCGACTGGCGCCCGCAGTGGTGATCGCGCCTCTCGACTATACGGCGCTGATTTGGGCGACGGCGCTCGGGTGGTTCATCTGGGGCGAGGTTCCCGATTCAGTCACCTATGTGGGCGCGGTCGTCATCATATCAAGCGGGGTGTTCATCATCGTTCGCGAGTACAGGACGCACAAATCCGGATGAGCGACGGATGATGCGGGAAATAGACGCATCGGCGTTTGATTTCCAGGTGACTAGCTAATCATTGTTTGGGTATTCAAATTGTATCGAATAATTTTATGATCTACTGACTCAATCGGCTGTTATCCGGTTTTACTGTATACAGCGGGTCGGATCTGTTGAGATGCTCCGTCATAAGTCGTACAGCGCCTTCGATATTGTGACTTGCGACCAGGTCGAGAATACCCTCATGTTCTTTCAGCGTCGTTTCCTCGCGGCCGGCCCAGTGCAGCATAGGTTTATAGTATGTGAACAGCCATGAAAGCATTGTCTGGGTGACCGTTTCGAGCAGCGGGTTGCCGGTCAGTCGGGCCAATCCGACATGAAAGTCGATATCCGCCTTGATGAAGGGTTTTTCCTTGCCAAGCATCGCACGCTGCTTGTCCACCAATGACCGCAAATCTTCGACATCGTCCGCTGTGCACTTTTCGGCAGCGATTCGGACCGTTCCGGCCTCGAGAATTTTTCGAAGTTGCTTCAGGTTCTCCAGATTCGCCGGTTTGGACGACAGCATGAGTTTGGCGATATCTTCAACCTGCTGAAGTGCGGCCCCGGCAGTCAACTCGTTGACCCGGCTACGTTCGCCGTGGGAGATCGTGATCAAGCCCTTGCTCGCCAGCATTTGCAGGGCCTCGCGCACAGCCGGTCGCCCCACTCTGAACCTTTCCATGAGCGCACGCTCGGATGGCAGTATGTCGCCGGGCGCCAGCTCCCCTGATTCGATCAAGTGCCACAACCGCTCAAAAACCTGGTCGGACAATTTTTGGCGTTGAATTGGCTCGTTGTACAACGGATCAGAAGGTGATGACGCTGATGACATGGCAAGTTTCCCGATTTGTAATGATCAGTATGCGCTAACTGGTATGATGAGGCAATATCATTCGCAGGTCTCTTGGGATATTGAATACCATGTTCAACTGAAAACGGTCAGTTCAATAGCATAGGCTTGTTGAAACCGGCTTCAGATAGGCTTTCCGAAGTCGATATGCGAACGAGCAGGTACTTCCGTTTCATGGACCTGCCATGACTTTACGACACGCGGAATGACGAGTCGATCCTATGAACCGGCTCACCTTTCAACCGCTTGTTGCGCATGGGTTTCTGTGCACGACAGTTCTGACTACACAACTGTTCATACCAGTTGACATTATGATCATTACCTGCGAACGTTCTGCGCAATTTGGGAGATAGGAAATGAAGATTGCTTTGATTGGCGCCGGCGGAAAAATGGGGGTGAGACTCGCCAAAAACCTCCAAGACTCACGCTACGAGATTGCTCCGGTCGAAGTTTCAGAGCCTGGAATAGAACGTCTGAAAGCGGAAACAGGACTGGAATGCCTCCCGTTGGAGCAGGCTCTTAAGGGAGCCGACGCTGTCATCCTCGCGGTACCGGACACTGCCATTGGGACTGTCAGCAGGCAGATCATCAACAAAATAGGCAGCGGCGCCATCGTCGTCATTCTCGACGCCGCCGCGCCGTATGCCGGGCACCTGCCTGCCCGTGACGACATTACCTACTTTGTCACCCATCCGTGCCATCCACCCATCTTCAACGACGAGACGGATCCAGTTGCAAAGCGAGACTTCTTCGGCGGTTTGGCTGCGGCGCAATCCATCGTATCCGCGCTCCTGCAGGGGCCGGAGGAACACTATGTCATTGGCGAGGATATCGCCAAAACCATATTCAAGCCGATTCTGCGATCTCATAGGGTTAACCTGGAAGGTATGGCGCTGCTTGAGCCCGGGCTGTCGGAAACGGTGTGCGCCACCTTACTTGTGGTAATGAAGGAAGCCATGGACGAAGTGGTGAGGCGCGGTGTCGATCACGATGCGGCTCGCGACTTCCTTCTCGGCCACATGAACGTGCTCGCCTCCGTGATCATGGAGGAAAACAAGGGTGTGTTCTCCGATGCATGCAACAAGGCGATCGAATTTGGCAAGCCTCGACTCATGCGGGACGACTGGATCGGAGTTTTCGATCCAGAGGAAATTGCAGAAAGCACCAAGCGTATAACGTGATTCCGACAAGCGACCCTCTCAAAGGGCCATTCATCATGTTGAAAAGCGCCAGGTAATGATGACGATCCGTCGTCGGCCGTAGCGGCACGTCATTCAAATGCGGCCGCCGCCTCTTGCCAGGCCGAAGAAATTTCGATCACCCATCTGCCCGCCCTTCAGGGCGATTTCGAACGCTCCATGTATTTGGTCATTGACGTGTGCCCGGCACAGTGCGGCGCCGGGAGCAAGCGGTGCCAGTGCCGTCAAGGCGTAGACGCCGAGCTCCGCGGTTCCGTGGGAAGACGTGTCGCCACCTGCTATCACCCCGCGCTCTATTCCAGCCTTCTGCATCACACCGCGAAGCACCTGCCCGAGTCCGCTGCCGACGCGTGCGTTTACGGCATCCGCGGGTTCTCCGGAAGCGTCGATCGCTTCGCGAAAGCGTCCGGTCGCAGGATCATCCGGACCCTCTGCAGTAAAGACGATCGGATCCCTGCCCGCATCGAGCGCCGCCAGCGCTGCATCCACTGACCGACCGATCTCCATTTCCCATTCGACCGCATCCACCGCCCGCCCGGCGTCAAGTCTCAAGGCAGTGAAACCGTTGTTGCGGGCCCAGTCGATTTGACTGGCGGTGACGGGCGAACACGATCCGGAGACGATGACCACGCGCTTTTCTGTCGAGGTGTGAGCATGATGTTCAGCCCGGTCCAGCAAACCCGTATTTCTCCAATGTGCAACCAGGGCGTACTCCACACCCTGGGATCCGATGGCGAAGATGCCGTTGTCGCGGTTCTCCCAGATCAGCCGTCCGGCTTCGGCGAGCGATGCTTCGTCCAACGTATCCAGCGCAATGATCCTGGCGCCATCCGCCAGGGCATTCCGCAACGCTTGCTCGCTGTTTCGTTTTTGGAGCGTCAGAATGTCGATCAGTGCGATCGGCCAGTCCGTCTGTTTCGCAAGATGGAGACGGACATCCGCCTCGCCCATAGGCGTGACCGGATGCCTGCTCATCGTCGGGTGTCTGTCGAGGCGGTAATGCAGCGAATCCGCGCGGGCAAACAGGTTGCCGAACAGTTGATAACGCCCGATATTCGGTGCGCCGACAAGGAGCGGATGCCAATCGCCACCCAGGATAGGCGCGCCGATCTCGATCGCCGTGCCGATGGAACCGATTGCCGGCGACGAATCGAATGTTGAGCACACCTTGTAGTGGCTGACTGGCGCCGCGAATCCGGCCAAAGCCCGAAACACTGACGGGAGATTGTCTTCCATCCATTTCGGCGGTCTGGCGCGGGCGGCGCCAGCGATCCCGATGCCGCGGTATCCGCTGAACCGGCCCAGCTGTTCCTGCGTGGGTTTGTCCAGGAACAAGACGGACGACAGACCAGAGAAGGCCAGCACTTCCATCACGGAAGCGGCGCCCGTGTAGTCGTCACCATACCAGGAGACAAGGGTACCGTCGGGCAGGGTGCTGCAGGCGCTTTCGTCCATCAGGCATATCGCTCCAGTGCGCGCGCCAGTTCATTGTGCCGGTTTGCAAAAACCGCCAGCGGAATGTCGCCGACCGTGGCTTCCCATGCCTGTTTCAGGCTCGCCACACCGGCCGCCGGGCCATCCGGATGCGCCATTATACCGCCACCCGCCGCATAGATCAGATCGGTCGATTCGAGCGCCTTGTAGGTGGCAGGGACCTGCCTGGCCGTCTGACCGGATGAAAAGACCGGTACCGCCAGGCAGGGATTGTCGGCAGAGAGTGGGGTCAGGCACTCTTTTGCCGACGTGATAACGCTCTCGTCGGATTCGCTGAACTTGTTCTGAAGTCCGTTGACATGCATGTGGTCGGCACCGGCAATGCGCCATATCTTCTGCCATGCCGCGAATGACCAACCAAGCATCGGATGGCGGGACAGATAACCCCAACCGTTACGGTGAGCATGGATCGGAAGCTGAGCGTGCCGGGCGATTTCGATAAAGCCGACCAGCCCGACCGAGTTCAGACTCACCATCACGCATGTCCCGCCCAGATCCCGGACGAGGTCATGCCGGCGTCGCATCTCGTCAAGTTCTCCGGTAATGTTCAATGCGAACATTGTCTTTCGGCCGTTCTTCTCGGCTCCCGTGCGGACCTCCGTCAACACGGCGCCAGCGCGTAGATCGAATGGGCAAACTGCGCCGTCGGACTGAAGTTCATCATCCTTGATGAAATCGATATCCGCATCGATCAGCGTCCGGGTTAGGGATGCTGTCGCTTCTGCGTCCAGACCGATGCTTGGCTTGATGATCGTTCCGATCAGCGGGCGCTGCGCAACCCCGGCTAGTCGCCGCGTCCCCTCGATACCAAATTTCGGCCCGCCGTAGCGCTTCGCAAAAGCATCCGGCAAGCGAAGGTCTTCGAGGCGTAAGCCGGAAAACTGCTTCAGCTCGAAAAGGTTTCCGGCCACTGTGGCAACGAGATTCGGCAAAGAGGCGCCGATATTCTCCAACGGCCAGGAAAGGGTGACACGTGCCCGGCGAACCTTGCCTGTCCCAACCACTGCACCCGGCAGAGACGGCCGGCCGTCATGGTCGAGTAGCCGGACTGCTTCCACGCGCGCCGCCGATCTTTCTCGTAACTCTGGGGTCTCGCCCGGTACCGGTACGAAGGTGCCGCTCGACTGTTCTCCAGCCATGGCTTCAACCGCATCGACCGGGTCGATCCCGGTTTCGATCGTGTAGTCGGCTTCAATTCTTTCTGTGGGTTCGTGACGCCGGGCCTCAGCCATTTGCGTGCCTCCGCCGGGCAAAGACCACCGCGAAAGGATCCATCGTAACGATACCGTCGTGGCAGGGTCGTGCATTCTCCAGCCAGTCTGGATCGGCGACGGCATCGCGGAAGCTGGCCGTATTCAGAGTGAGAACTTCGCATCCCAGCGGGAGTTCTACCGTGGTCGGACCGTCCCCGAGATTGGCGAATATAAGGTTTGTGATGCTTTCTTCCCGCGTGGCAACGGCAGCGATCCCGGTCGGCAATCCGGCAATTAGAATGCGCGGTCTGCCGGACATTGCGGCAGTAGCCCGGACCACGTGATAGATCGGATAGACGACCGCGTCGGGTGCAGCATCAAAATAGGGGCGCTGTACCGCTTGATCTTGAGCAGTAATCGCAAATGGCCCGCGCGGTGCGCCAAGGGCAACGAAATCGACCGCGACGTTTTTCATGGATGCGAGCGCTCCGACGGCGAAAGCGGCAGCAAACAGGCCCCGTTGGCGCGGATCATACATCGCCATGGCTCGCCGTGTCTGTTCGGGATTCTCCGCCACATCGTTCCCGTAAGGATTGGACCGCATTCCGATGCTCACAAGGCCCAATCGGTAGGGTTTATCCGCGGCGAGCCCTGAGGCGCTCTCTAAAACCTGAGGGAGAGCCTCGATGGTCTCGATCACCGAGCGATCGTCCGCCGCATGGACAATCGCCGTTGTACCGTGGGTGATGAAATCACAGCTGGCGGGATCCGGCCTGCATCGGTTCAGTTCAGTGAAGTTGGTCAGGACCCCGCCACCGATCAAGGCATCCGGAAACGCAGACCGCGCCGCGGTTGCGCAATCGGCCGGCGTTGGCCCGTCCGGCCACGGACCCGACGGCTGATGGCTCTTAAGATAGGCCTCCGGCAGGGCTATAACCCGTTGCGGAACGAGGCCGGCTTCGGCTGTCCTTCTCGCCACGTCCTTGAGGGTGGTTTCCGGCTCCACACCCTGCGGCAGGACTATCTCGATATCGGCTTCGGCGTCAATTGATTGGACGAGCTCTCCGGCAGAGCGGCAGAATGCTTCATCGATGTCCGGGCCGATCCGGAGTTGAAACGACTTCACGCCTGTCTTCCTAATCAGGTCGAAGTATTCGACGGTCGGTTGCCAGCCCCGCTCAACGGCAAGCGCGATCCGAGGGAAACGGCCGTCAGCGTCCATCCGGAGCTGCGTCTGCGCTGTTGTAGAAAGATCTTTGCCGTTGCCGCGAACCGATATCCGTATCGTCTGGGAAACCGTTTCACCGGCCTTGATCGTATAGGTGAAGGGATGAACCAGCGGCCGGCAATAGGTTTTGAAAGAGGCGTCGGTCCAGTTTCTCTGGTCCTCCATTTCGAAAACCTCTCCCGAAAACGCGATATCGACGTCGATGCCCTCCACAACATGCCGAAGACCGGCGATATCCCTTGCCGGTTGACCGGGCGCGATGACCTTGGGAAACTTCATACCCTCTTCGCTGCCGTCAGAATGGCGAAGTACGAACTGTTCGCCGGCGACGCCCGCCAGCGGATGGAGGACTGTGAAACCGGCGCGGTTGGTGTCGAAATCGCGTAAGGCAATCATTTTCAGCACGGCTGTCACCACGCCCCGTGCTTCGGCTACGACGACCAGCCCACAAGTCAGGCCGTCGTCGATGGCGAATTCTTGTTCATAGCGCGCTAAATCGCCGTTTTCGTGCAGTTTTTCCGACAATATCCGGGGAGATAGCGTCCTCCAGCTCTCGTCGCGCACCGGCCAGCTTATGCCCCGCAGAATTTCTATTCCGCGCCATGAGACACATCTTATGGAGTGACCATCGAGTTGAAGGGATAGATCACCTTGGCAGACGGTTCGTATGGCGGCCGGATCCTCCGAAGTGCCGTAGACGGCAATTCTCGCCAGTTCGCCCCGCAAAGTCACCTCCAGCTAATTTGGATTGATGATTATACCAGTTTATTATGATCGTCAACGAGCCCCAAGGCTCGTCGGATCAGCGGATAGGCACAATCCGTCGGTGAGAGGAGGCCGTTTATAAGGGTATCTGATCGCATTCCACCGGAACCGGGGTCAGTTCCAGCATTGGAAATCCCCCTCTTTACAGTCAACATATATGATTAGCTTGACACAAAGAGGTATACACATCATACAAGTCGGGGGCATAGTTGCCGTGTAATGGAAATGGCTATTCCTTGCCGGCCCCAACGGAGGAGCC